>CAMLMF010000317.1 GCA_946480995.1 uncultured Bdellovibrio sp.
GCGCCCTTTGGTGAACGCATCTTCTGATTTAACTTCCGTCAGATCCATCAACTGGCGGATCTGTAGGCCCTTCCCATAGCGGCTAGAAAGAATTTGTCTCAATCGATTCACGAAAGAGCTATCCAATGTCGAGTGCTGCATATACCACTTACCCCTTAAAACTAAGTCACAAAGCTTTCTTATTTCAAGGTTAGTGCCAAGATTTGTCAGTGTGATGAATAATCAATAATTCTAGTAAGATAGATGACTATATGGGTGTTTTTCGGGGCTTCTAAAGAGGTCCTGAAAACCCGCTAAGTTTCGATCACACCAGTAAAATATTTAGGGTCCCGGACCGAAAGTGGCACAGTGATCCAAGGCAGAAATGAATTGCCCTGAAGGTGGATCCTTTATAAACCCTGAGCAACTTGGGGAGTATTTATGAAAAGCCTGATTCTTTCGTTCTTTTTTGTTTCTTTTGCGCAAGCGGCGTTGGCTGGCGGAAAAATGGTTTGTGATGTTGAGATCGCAGTTGATGGTGAAGAAAAAGTGATCCAAACATACGAACTTCCGAAAAGTAAAGATCCACATGGAGCTATTGATGTTGTGAAGTTATCACAATTTGGTGGCATCACTTTATTGTTGGGCGTGCAACCAGATGATACAGCCGTTATCAGCATTTATTCTGACAAACTTGAAATTGGTTCAAGCAGCAAGGGTAGCGTTTCTGGTTACCAAGCAGTACAACACCAATTGATTTTGCCAAGCCCAGGCGTAGGCGTGAATAGCATCATCGTCTTTTGCCAATCGGTCGACTAGTTTCTGATAGATATTTTAAAAAGAAAAAGGGCCTTCCTTTGCCGGAAGACCCTTTTTTATTTTTAGTATTCTTAAAAACTAGCGAGCTAGTTTACGCTTATCCAAACCGTACTTTTCAACTTTCATAATCAAACCGGCACGGCTGATACCCAGCTCTTTTGCAAGTTTAGATTTATTCCAGCCTGTGCGGCGCAGACCTTCGCGAATCATTTCGCGTTCTAGATCTTCTAAAGCGTCTTTCAACTTACCTTGCAAACGAGAACCTTGAACTTTGTTCTTTTCGCCAGCTTCTAAAACTTTTGGCGAAAGAAGTTCTGCCATAAGTTTTGTTTCTTCGCCAGAAAGAACACAAAGTCTTTCGATTTCATTTTGCAATTCACGCACGTTACCCGGCCATGGATAGTCATACAGTTTTTCCAAAGCGCGTTTCGTGATTTGTCTTTTTGGTCCACCTTGTTGGTCGTGGATTTTGCTTAAGAAGAAATCCACTAGGAAAGGAATGTCTTCTTTTCTTTCACGTAATGGCGGGACGCGGATGTTGATAACGT
This sequence comes from uncultured Bdellovibrio sp., assembly GCA_946480995.1. The sequence goes on from CAMLMF010000317.1 coordinate 1,347, forward strand.
TTAAGCGATAGTACAAGTCTTCACGGAATGTACCTTGCTCGACCATTTCTTTAAGGTTGCGATTTGTTGCCGCAACGATACGCACGTCCACTTTTCTTTGTTCTGTTGCACCTACAGGAGTGAATGTACCTTCTTGCAATACACGCAGAAGCTTTACTTGCATTTGTGGTGACGTATCACCGATCTCATCCAGGAAGAATGTTCCTTTGTCAGCCATTTCGAAAAGACCTTTTTTATCTTTCAAAGCACCTGTGAACGATCCTTTAACGTGACCAAAAAGTTCTGATTCTAATAAATTGTCATTGAAGGCAGAGCAGTTCTGAATAACGAAAGCTTTGTCTTTACGGTGAGAGTTGTAATGGATTGATTTTGCAATCAACTCTTTACCAGTACCGTTTTCCCCTTGCACAAGAACTGTGGAATCCGCACCTTTGATTTTATCCATCAAAGCGTACAAAGATTGCATTGGTTTTGATTTACCAATCATGTTGTCATACTTGAAGCGGTTACCAAGTTCTTTATTAAGTTCTTTAATGCGATCTTCGCGTGAAGAGATCTCAAGGTGCAATGTCACGATCTCTTGTGCGACCAATTCACAAAGTTCGTTAAAGTGCGTGCGCTCTTGATCATCTAGGAATTTTAATTTACCAAGACATTTTTCGATAACTTCGCCAGACATTCCGAAAGCTGCCAGGCGTTCACGAATTTCACTCATGCGAGCTGTGAAGTTCGCATCACGGAAGAATCCCATGGCAACCACGGTTCCTACGCAGTCGTTGTCGATCATGATCGGGAATACACCCACGTCAAAGCCGACGATGTCCCACTTGCGCAGGCTGAAACGATTTTGCGAAGTGCGCAAATCATCTAATGACTTAGTTACAAGCTCAGCGATGCTAGCTTGACCAGCTTCTTTTTTTACAAGGGCTGCGATTGCAGGATTGCTGAAAACAACTTTTTCAGAATCATAGCCTTTAAGTGTTCCGCGCTCATCAGTGAATACAACGTCAATATTCCACCACGCGCTAAGAATATGTTTGAGTTTATTAATCACATGTATATGTTCAAACTCATCCCAATTAATCATGGTCTCGTCCTTTCGGTAACGTAAAAGTGTCAAATCTTTTATCGTCAACAAAGTAGACAAACTTTAGAGACCGTCGAAAAAGTATGCAAACCTAGACTTTAGGTTTGCACGACAATCTCATTCTGAGAACAAATGAATCTTATGTGTGTTGTAAGCTATGGAAGCGGAAATACTCGCCTTGTTGGTCCAGCAAGTTTTTGTGGTTGCCGATTTCGACGATTTCTCCGGCTTTTAAAACGACGATCTTATCGGCCTTCTGAATAGTGGATAATCTGTGGGCAACGACGATCGCTGTGCGACCTTCCATTAAATGATCGATACCTTTTTGTACTTCGATTTCACTGGCAGTATCAAGGGCACTGGTTGCTTCATCTAAAATCAAAATTGGTGCATCTTTAAACATCGCACGTGCGATACTAATCCGTTGCTTTTCGCCACCAGACAAAAGATTGCCTCGGTCGCCCACGCGGCTTTCGTATCCTTTTGGCATTTTCATAATAAAGTCATGGGCGTTAGCAAGTTTAGCCATGGCCATAACATCGGCGCGATTGCGATTGTAGTCACCTGCCCAGATATTCTTTTCGATAGTGTCACTGAATAAGAAAACGTCTTGAGTAACAAGCGCGACATTGCGGCGCAGATCTTTAAGTCCGACATCTAGGATATTGACGCCATCAACTAAGATTTCCCCAGAGGTGGCATCAAAGAAGCGTTCAAGCAGATTTACAATAGTCGACTTACCACTGCCGCTAGAACCCACTAACGCAACCACTTCGCCGCGGTTGATTTCTAGATTGATATTTTTAAGGATCATGTCTTTGCCGTAAGTAAAGCTGACATTCTTATAAACGATCTTTTTCCAGTCTTTAGGAAATGGCTGAGCATTTGCTTTTTCTGGAACTTCAGAGGGATCTTCGATGATTGAAAAAATACGGCTAGTAGAAATGCCCACTTCTTGAATGCGCACGTAAGCTTCTTGCAGACGTTTGATGGCAGGATTTAATTGTAACAAGGCCGCCGAAAAACCAATGAAGGTTCCCGCCGTTGAGCGACCTGCTGCGATTTCAAAACTTGTGTAAACAACGGCGCCCAAGATGACTATCGTTGCAATCAGTTCAGATGCAGGGCCTGCGGCTTCTTGGCGTTTATAGACAGTTTTTCTGATGTCTAAGTATTTATTCGAATCGCGAATCAGGCGATTTGCCATGTCTTTTTCAAGATTGAAAGACTGAATGATGCGAATACCGTCCAAACTTTCTTTGATTGTCGACGTCATGTATTCTAAAGCATCACGCTCTTGCGGGATGTACTTACGCATACTGCGTGCGATGGACTTTAAGATCATGGCGATCAGTGGAGCCGCCATCATCATCGCAAGGGTCAATTTCCAATCAAGATGCAGCATGATGCCGATTAAGAAAATAAACTGTAAAGGGTACAAGAACACGTCAGCCACGACG
>CAMLMF010000318.1 GCA_946480995.1 uncultured Bdellovibrio sp.
GTCTTTTTAGTCGCGGCTTCTTTCATTTCAGCAATTTCTTTTTTTAGATCAGAAAGTTTGCCTTCCATGTCTTTTTGAAATTGTTCTTTTTGTTCTTTGCTGTAATCAGCGGCGGCCGAAGCAGCGTCAGCCGTTTTCTGCTGCACTTCTTCTTTGGTTGTTGCGAAAGCAATTGTCGATAAAGAAAGAACAAGAATAGATGCGAAGAAAGATTTCATACTGGTCTCCTGTGGATGGAGACCAGTTTACATTAGGGACTTATTTTACTTCAAGAATATTGAGCTGAGTCGCCTCGGCCGTGACGCTTACGGGCTTCTTTTCATTCAAGCTTGTCTCAAGTTTTTTACGAATGCCGTCAAAACCTGCCACGTCCCGGCGTAAATAGTAGCTGCCTTTTTCCTTCACGAACAACACAACCACGCCATCATCGTCATCGCGCATTTTTTTAACCGTATCCGTGATAGTTGTTCTTTGCTCTTCCGCGGCTGCAGGTTTGCGTGGCTGGGAGGCCGCTTGTGACATTGTCGTCATCCCAAAAACCATCAATGCCAGCGTTACTAGGAAAGTCCTTTTCATACGTCACCCCTTTTTCTTAAGATAAGCTCTTATCGGATTTTCGGGAAGCCCCACGAAAAGACTCGACCTTGGTCTTAAGAAAACGCCCCAGGCGGAAGAGCTGCAACGGCAGCAGTGGCAACGTCATTAAGCCCAAAAGCAACAAGTTGGCTTTCTCTATTAAAAACACATGCGCCAGAACTGCAAAACTGACGACGTGAATAAGACGGTGCAAACTCTTCCACTTACGTCCCATCAGCTTTTGGCTGAAGTTGTTCGAGGTCAAAGTCAAAAGCCACACCACAACGGCCGCGATAAAGCCCGCAGTCAGATAGTTCTTGGTAAATATTTGCGAAAAGGCCGTCGGCAGAAAGCCTTCTTTCGCGAAATAGAAAAACACATGCCCGAGCAGATACAACCCGGCGGCGACTCCCAACCAGCGGCGTTCCATAAAAAACCAGCGAGTCCAAGCGGGCCAATTCTTTTTCAAAGCCAGACAGATCCCGATCACAAGATTGATAAGTAACAATACCAAAGTGACATAGCCAGTTTCGGTGTTCAACTTGGCAACAGGCTCTACACCTAAGCCCCCTTGGAGACCTAAGGCAATCCACCAGATCAAAGGAGCAAATAATAAAAGTCGCAGGACCCGTCGCAAAAATTTTGTTTGTGTCATCGTCAATCCCATCTGACACTAGATTCACATAATGCCCGCGCAAAAGGAAGACACAATGCTCATTAAGGTTCCGCCATCATGGAAAATCAAAGAAAGCGATGTCACACCTGAAGATATCTATTTCAATCGCAGAACTCTTTTAAAAGCAGCCGCCTTAGGAGGCTTAGGACTTGTGGCGGCACAAACCATCCCTGAAGCTTGGGCAAAAACGGAACTTAAAAAATTATCTTATAAAACCAATGCTCTGTACAAAGTAACAGACACAGGTCGTCCTCTGACCAAGGAAGATTTAGCCACAAGCTATAACAATTTTTACGAGTTCAGCCTTGATAAAGGAGAGGTCGCAAAAAAAGTCGAAGCCTGGAAAGTGCAAACACCTTGGAAAATTGAAATCAAAGGCCTGAAAGGCCCTGATAAAACTTTGGATGTTGATGATTTGACGAAGCTTGCTGGGGGACTGGAAGAGCGCATCTACCGGTTTCGCTGTGTCGAAGCGTGGTCAATGGTTGTCCCGTGGACTGGATTCCCCTTGGCGGAACTGATCAAAAAGCTAGAGCCTTCGCCGAAAGCTAAATTTGTTAAATTTCAAACTTTCGCGGACCAAAAAATCGGCACCAATATGAAAAATCTGCCTTACTATCCATGGCCTTACACTGAAGGCCTGACCATGGAAGAAGCCCTTCACCCTTTAGCATTTATTGCTACGGGAATGTACGGTCACGAATTGCCAAAGCAAAACGGCGCACCGATCCGCCTTGTGGTTCCGTGGAAGTACGGATTTAAAAGCATCAAGTCCATTGTCAAAATCGAATTCACAGAACAACAGCCCATGGGACTGTGGGAAAAGTTGGCGTCGAGCGAATACGGTTTTTATGCCAACGTAAATCCAAAAGTAGAGCATCCCCGCTGGAGTCAAGCAAGCGAGCGCGTTTTAGATGGAAAGTTTTTTCCAACAAAAATTCCGACGTTGATGTTTAACGGTTATGAAAAAGAAGTGGCCGGCTTGTACAAGGGTCTTGATCTGACGAAAAACTTTTAATAGCGACGGAGCCCCTAAAGGCTCCAGTCAATTTCTGCAATTCCCTTAGAACGCAAATAGGCATTGGTTTTTGAAAAAGGTTTTGTACCAAAGAATCCACGATGTGCTGACAGAGGTGAAGGATGGACGCCTTCAATCACTAAATGCTTTTTGCGGTCCACGAAAGCCGCTTTCTTTTGCGCGTAAGATCCCCACAAAATAAAAACCAAATTTTCTTTTTCGTCATTCAGAGTGTGAATCACTTTGTCCGTGAACTCTTCCCAGCCTTTTTTTTGATGAGCTGCGGCCTTGCCATCCTCCACCGTCAACACGGCGTTAAGTAAAAGAACGCCTTGCTCGGCCCACTTTGTTAACGAACCACTTTTCGGAATAGGCACACCCACGTCATCGCGCAATTCTTTAAAAATATTCTGCAATGAAGGCGGAAAGCGCACACCCTCGCGCACGGAAAAACACAAACCGTGAGCTTGCCCCGGACCATGATAAGGATCTTGGCCGACAATGACGACTTTGACATTTTCAAAAGGCGTGAAATTCATCGCTGCGAAATATTCATCACCGCGCGGATAAATAGTTTTCCCCGCTTTGTATTCTTGCGCCAAAAATGCCTTCAACTTAAGCATTCGTTCGGTCGCAAATTCGCTCTCTAAGCGCTTTTTCCAGGATGTTTCGAGTTTAACTTCTGTTTTGATTTTTCACATCTCATTCTGACACATGACATAGGTCCAGGTTCGGGATTCTAATGCAAACGTATTGGTTTTCAAATTATTTTTTGATGCCAGCGGATCTTGACCAGACAAATTCCGAACACATGTTATTATTGAGATAGAGGAAAAGGAGGCCGCCCATGACGACTCTTCTAAATCCCACCATAGAAGTTCTTGAGAAAAACCCGGAAGTTAAGTCTTTCATCTATCAGCAGATCGTAGATTTTGAGCCCTTCGTAACGCCGCAAACCGTCGTTGCTGTGATCGCTCGGGATCCAAAGAAGCTAGCGCTTCAATACGAAACAGAAGGCAAAGAGTTTTCGAAAGAAGACTTAAAGAAGCTGTATCGTATTGCGATCTCTTTGAAGGAAGGCGACACAACCATTGAAGCCGAAGGCGTTCATCGCGATATCTTTCAGGCCATTAAAATGGCAAAAGACAATCTTATGAAAGAGCTTGTCGACATTCAAGATTCTGTCGTGAGTTCGCAGGATCGATTGATTGAGATCAATCATTACCTGCAACCACCCATCGTACATTAATCTGCTTGGGGCCTCTTGCCAAAGAGGCCCTTTTTTTATTCCCAAATCGCTGCGTCGCCAATGTGGTGTTTGTCGACACTGGATCTATCGCTGCGCTTTTGCGTGGATTAGACTGTAAAAGTAGTTAGGAATTGAAACGGTAGCTCAGAAGATAATCAGACAGTGTGATGAAGTGATTAGTCATGAATTCGCGTTGAAGAATACAAAGTCTTTTGGGATTATCGTTCGAAACGGGATTTGGTCACCTTGATCGGATCCCGTTTCCATTTTTTAAAAGGTCCGTTAGTGCTCTAGAGCTACCGGCAGAAAATGTGTCGGCTCAGCCGCCGTGTTTTCTTTTACTTTTCCCGCGTC
>CAMLMF010000319.1 GCA_946480995.1 uncultured Bdellovibrio sp.
TTCGGGAGCCTTCTTAAGCATCAGCTTAGTTACCAGAGCAGAATGGAAGATCTGGCTGGATTTGGCAGATGATTTGGCAAATCATTGGATCGCCAAGTGGGCATTCGCCCGGCTCACCTGGTTGACCAGGTTGACCCGGCTGACCACCACCCGGAGGCGGAGGCGTGCTAGAAACCGCGCCGACATTGATGTTCAATGTAGAAGCTGTTTTACCAGTTGCATCAGTTACTGTCACAACAGTGGAACCGTTTGCTACTGCAGTCAAAGTTCCGTTGTCAGCAACAGTTGCAATAGCTGGGTTGCTGCTTACGAATTTGAATGGCGCTTTACCGTGAAGAACAGAGAACGCTAAAGTTTCTGCAGTTTTCACAGTTGCTGCAGCTGGAACTACAGTCATTTTTTTAGAGATAACAGCATCAACAGCTTCGAAAGCGTCTACGCGGCAGTTACAAGCAGTTTCGATAGAAACTTTAGCACCTGTCGTTTGTAGGATCGCACGAACTTGCGCACCAGTAAGTGAAGGGTCTTGAGCTTTCATCAAAGCTACAAGGCCTGACACAAGTGGCGTCGCCATTGAAGTACCAGAAAGGTTGCCATACTTATTGTTTGGCAATGTGCTCATGATGTTTTCACCTGGAGCAGATACGTGAACAGTTGCTGTTCCGTAGTTTGACCAAGATGGTTTTGCATCAGAAGGACCAGACGCTGCAACAGTGATCGAGTTAGGATAACCGTTGTTCGCTGGGAACATTTCTGTTTTGTCGTTGTTTTTACCATCATTCGCCGCCGCAGCAACGAAGATAACACCTTTGTCATCAGCACGTTTAACTGCTTCTAACAATGGAGCTGCTTGAGATCTAGGAACTGCCGCACCCCAAGATGCAGAGATCACAGATGCGCCTTTTTCAACAGCGTAATCAATTGCTTTGATCGCGTTGTTAAGGTCGCCAGATCCATCTTCACCCAAGAAGCGAAGTGGCATCAAAGATACTTCTGGAGAAAGACCTACGATACCGCCGTCGATCAAACCAGTTGCTCCAACTGCACCAGCACAGTGAGTCCCGTGACCTGGATTTTGGAAGCCTGTTTTATCCATTGGATCATTGTCGTTTTCTTTAAAGTCATAACCTTGGATCATGTTTGGCGCCAAAGCTGGATGTTTATAGTCAACACCCGTGTCGATAACCGCTACGATCACGCTGCGATTTCCTTTGTTGCCTGCACGTTGCCAAGCTTTTTCAGCTTGAACTTTTGCAATCGCCCATTGGTCTTTCAAAGCCGCTGCATCTACTGGTGCAGTGAAAGCTTTCAACTTAAAGTTCGGTACAACATACTCAACACCTGGTTGAGAAAGAAGAGACGCCAAAGCTTGCGCTTCGTGTGCCTTGTTGATGTCTACTTTCACTAAGCTTGCTGTCGCGTTGTGATCCGTCATTTGGATCATCGCAACTCTAGACATTGTCATTGTATTAAGCATGTTCAGAGCACTTGTGCTTTGATATTTCACCAAGTATTCGCCTGCGAATGCCTGACTACCAAGCAACAATGCACCTAAAAATAATGCACGTTTCATAAAACCCCCTCCGTGGTAGAAAAATCATATTCAGATTCCGACCACAATGAATAGGAAAATCTTAAATAAATCTTAAATTCCATGACACAAGCCATCGAATATTGAACCCAGGGGTGTTCTTCTAAAGAATGAATTCGCTGATTTCCAACATCTATATATAAGGACACCAATGAGTTATCTTCACGCGATCATCCTGGGCATTGTTGAAGGCATCACAGAATTTTTACCGATTTCTTCAACAGGCCATATGATCTTGGTCAGTTCAGCAATGGGCATTGAAGAGAATCAGTTCACCAAAGCTTTTGAAGTCATCATTCAGTTCGGGGCCATTTTGTCAGTGCTGGTTTTGTACTGGAAACGCTTCCTCCCCCATTGGGGATTCTATAAAAAACTTTTTGTCGCATTTTTGCCAACTGCCATCATCGGTTTTGTCATTAAGGACTTTGTCGATCATATGTTAGGCAGCGTACAAATTGTGGCGTGGGCCTTAATAATCGGTGGAATTATTTTAGTATGGTCCGATCGCTTGTTTGGACATTTAACGGCCACGGGACGCACAACAAATGATTTAACATACATGGATTCCGTTAAGCTGGGGTTGTTTCAATCCATCGCTATGATCCCAGGTGTGTCCAGATCTGCGGCGACCATCATGGGTGGCTTGACACTGGGCATGAATAAAAAAGAAGCAGCGGAATTCTCGTTTTTTCTCGCCGTTCCAACCATGGCTGCAGCCACTGGGTACAAATTATTGAAAATCTATAAGACGATCGAACCGGGACAAATCAGTCTTCTTTTGGTAGGTTGCCTGGTAGCTTTTGTCGTTGCGATGTTAGCAATTAAGTTTTTCATTAACGTTGTTGCACGCTATGGCTTTCGCGGATTTGGCTATTACCGCATTGTTTTAGGAGTGATTATTTTAATCCTTCTGTACTCTGGCACGAATCTGCACGTCACTTAGTTTTTTCGTTAAAGGATTTGTATGTCTCTAGAAAAATTTATTTTTGAAGATTCCAGTTTTTTTACAACAGATGTTGCCAACGTCCTTAAAATGACCGCTATCGGTATGCCGAACTGGAAGTGGTGTGTGATTGCGATCATTCTGACTGCGGGTATTTTGCTGCGTCCCCTGCTGCAAATGTTGTTAAAAGAAATTAAGCGCCACAATCCATTTTCAAAAAAATTCCCACAAAGTTTTATGGCGTTCTTTTTATCTCTGGAAATCGAACGTCCGATTTCATGGTTGTTCACGATCATGATTTGGTTCGCCGTCGGTGATGCGATTGGCTTAGCCGGAAAAATCCAAACTTATTATGAACACATCCTGCGCGGCCTTGTCGCGATTTACGCAATCCGTTTATTTTACTATGCCGTTGATGCCGGTGGCAGCGTGCTGCAAAAGATGGCGGAAAAAACGGCCAGCACCTATGATGACCAGTTAGTTCCGTTTGCGACCAAGTCTGCGAAAGTTTTCGTGATCGTGATGGGTGTGCTGATTGCCTTGCAAAATTTCGGCATCAACGTGATGTCGATCCTGGCCGGCTTAGGCTTAGGTGGTTTGGCGTTGGCCTTGGCAGCACAAGACACCGCGGCCAACCTATTTGGCTCCATCACAATCTTGTTCGACCATCCTTTTAAAGTCGGTGATCTTATTAAAATCAAAGATATGGAAGGCACCGTCGAAGACATTGGTTTTCGTTCGACGCGCATTCGCACCGGCTATAACTCTGTGATCTCAATCCCCAATGCGATGATGGCTAAGGAAACCATCGACAACATGGGCATCCGCCCGTTCCGTCGCACGCGCCAGATTCTGGGCTTAGCCTATGAAACTCCCCCAGAAAAGATCGATCAGTTTTGTGATCAAGTTCGTTATTTGGTGACTCGTCATCCGAAAGTAAATCCAGAGACTGTCTTGTGCCGCTTTAACAACTATAGCGCTTCGTCGTTAGATGTATTGATGGTCTTTCACTTGGAAGTTTTCACCGCCGCAGAAGAAATGGAACACCAACAAGGGATCTTCTTAGAAATTTTAAAGATCGCGGCCGATCTTGGGGTTGAGTTCGCATACCCTACGCAAACGGTTTACAATAAATTCCTGACGGCACCTCCGGCTGAAAAACCAAAACAGCCAGAGACTGCATCATGATAACGCGTTTAAAAAATCAAGAGACCGTCAAATACCTTCAAGAAAAATTCATCACCAATATCCCTTTCTGGGTGGCCGCAGCTGTAGCGGCCTTGGTTTCCGTCTTTTACAATTACATCTTTAAGCTTTGCGAAGAGTGGGCTC
>CAMLMF010000320.1 GCA_946480995.1 uncultured Bdellovibrio sp.
GTCCCTAACTAAAGAGACCCAACTGCAGGAGATGATCAATGTCCTTGGAGCTGAGTGCGAACTTAACAAAGCCCCTGGGGAAGTCTCTTTTTCGCCCGTCCTTTACGTCGTTGAAGGCACAGAGATCGCTTTTTTAAATGATGGTCAAAGTGTTTCCTTTGGCAGCCAAGCCTTAGCAGCACAAGAAATGGGCCTTCTCGCTGCTTCAACACGTATTGTGCGCATTCCATTGATGGCAAAGAAAAGCTTGCAAGGGCTTCCGGTGGTTATGCCTGCTTCATCCGTGACGACAGCACAAGTTGCAACGAACGTCTCTAATACGGCCATGGCATCAAATATTACGATCGAATCCACCAATGAAGGCGGCTTTGTCGCAAGATTCAAGAACCGTCTGGCAGAGATCTATCGAGAGGGTAAAAATGAGGTTTATATCTCTGGAATCGCTTATCATGATCGTCGTACTTACACTCCCGACAAGGTGGCTGAGCTTAATGAGCAAGCCTATGGCTTTGGCATCGGACGCTCGGTGATCAACTCTAGCGGCAACTATGAATCCGTCTATGCTATGGGCTTTATGGACTCACACAATGACCCGCAATTAAACGTCGGGTACATGTGGCAAAAGATCTTCCACTTAGGCCGTAACTCATCTGTGGGTATCGGATATACGGGAGGAATAATTTCTCGCTCGGATATTTTAAAAGGCTTCCCCATCCCTTTTGCAATGCCCACAGCCAGCCTGACAGTGGGTAAGGTCAGCTTCATGAGTGTCATCATTCCCAAGCTTAATGGCGGCCTAAATCACGGAAACGTGGTCTTCTTGTTCGTCAAAGTGCCTGTCGATTCCGTCGGCAACCCTTCCGTCATTCCATTTTAAAAAAAAGAAAGCCACTCGTATTTAAGAGTGGCTTTGAGTGTCCGTTTTTGTTTCTTTATCAAAAACTTCGACAGCTTTTTTCCGATTATTTCTGACAAAGTGACCGCAAAACTTCCCACCCCGTCACCACCGCGGGATTTTGTGGTTTGTCTTCCGCCACAGGTTCAAACTCCACCAACAATTCACTTTCGTACTTTAAGCAGTCTTTACGTTTAAAACCTTTTTGCGCCGGCAAGGCTTCCAAAACTGAAACCAGTAAATCCATATGGGCTTCGTCTTGCAATCCTTGCGGTGAACTGGAAGCGCGCAGCTCTTTGATTTGGCTCTTTACGCGACCAATGGTTTTGTATTTTTCTTTAAGGGATTTGACCTTGTCTACTTCCTTCTGCAAAAGCTCACCATAAGTATCCACTTGCTGGCGAATACTGCGCCCCGTACGAATGGGTATTTCCACGGCACTGAAAGCTGTAACGACAAAGAAAAAGCCCGTAAGGAAAATGACAAGTTGTTGCATAGAAGTCTCCGGCGTTTTTTATCCTATGAGTTGCCGTTTTTTTCAATAATGACTATGCGCGAACGGAAAAAAACTGATAGCGTTAAAGGCCAATGACGGAGGGTCACTCATGAAACATCTTTTATTTGCGCTCATTTCTGTTTTTTCACTATCCACAGTTGCCGGTCAAAAAATGGATATGTCCTGCGTCACGGAATATCCAACGACAAGCTTCTTTATTCGCGAAGTGGACTCCACCGTGATCGTGGAGGTCTTCCATCACAATGGCACGGGTTACATGCCGATTTTTGAAGGCTTGCTGACTCCGAATGATGTCGACAACATCGCGCAAAAAGCGAGCATCATCAAAAAGCTTCCAGCCACGCAACGCTTCGAATGGCCCCGCGAAAAATGCGAAGTGCAAGACACCATGGTGCAATCGTGTTTTGGTCCTACGGAAATCCAAGATCAAAATGGCTTTAAAGTAAAAAGCTGGGGCTTTTATTCGACGTACAACTCTGAGAAAAGCTTTATCGGCAAAACCAATACATACAGACTCACTTTAGATCTGTCTATTGATGGAACAAGCTACTCGATGCCGATGAAATACAATGCCAACGAATGTGCGCCGGAAGCTTATAGCTCTAGCAAGCCACGTAAGTAAAAAGTTTCAACAGGTCGATAGCTGCCACCACGGCCCTATCGACCAAACTTCAGACAATTTTTCGTCGTGTGATTTACAGCAAGAACCTAAATTACTGAATTCACTTTAGTTAATTTAACAAGGTCAAAGATGTAAACACTTTCAATCGCTTCGACGTCTCATCCTGAGTATTTTCGACTGAGCTAAAATATATCCGCCAATGAAGACACATTCAGCTCGGCACGCCCTCTGCATTGTACTCGAGTATCCGGGGGGATGAATGACAACAAAAAAGATATTCAACATATCAGCTCTAACTTTAGCATCAGCACTTATGCTCCTGTCTTTTCAAAACTGCTCAAGCCAGTCTCAATTCGAGGCGGCATCCAGCGGACTGACTTTGAATTCAACAGATAAAAGCGCAAGCAATTCCGAACAAGGCACTGTCGTGGCGTGCCCGGCTATTTACCGAATGCCCGTGGTGTTTTCAGATCAGTCTGAAAGCAACGGTCAAGTGGTCACAAAGTTTATTCAAACGGTGTCTAATGCTCCAGAAGATTTGCGCGCCTGCACCACCTTGGCTGCAAATGCAGGCACAAACTGTGTGAAGGACTCAGACTTCGTCAGTTTAAAAGGTGCTTGGGGTGCAAACAGTTATAACGCGGCAACAAGAACATTTACGACGAACCAAGACGTTGCCAATAACGGTTACCCAGCCCAACAATATATTTCACGCTTTAAGTTTGCCGATGCGAAATGTTATGACGAGTTGATGGACTTTTCATACACGCCGTCTGTAAAAGCGACGACAGCTATTGCACGCCTGCAATGGGTGCGCACGACCGTCAAAGCCTGTGTCGGTCCAACACCTTCACCAGCGCCGATCGGACAAAGCTGTCAAGTGGAAGGCCAAGTGGCCAGCAACGAATGCGGAACTGCGACTTGCCAATTTAAATAGTTAAGGACTGCACGTAACTCCGTGAACGAAAAGAAAATAACTTGTGAAATGAACTTCTAAAGACAAAGGCTAAGCAGCAACTTGGCCTTTATTTTTTTGCGTATATGCATGGATTTCTTCTTGGATCTTCGGTGCGATTTTCACAAAACGCAGACCATACTTGATGGCTTTTTTATTTGGATTATTGGCATCAACAACTTTCGCTGCTGAAACCACTTCACAAATAGCGTTAAATGGAGACAAGCCAGAACCTGGCTTCACGTGCACAAGAATCTTAGAACCCACAGGGTGGAATTCTACAGGCGTAAAAAAGCTAAGACCTAAAACGCTGATATTAACGCATGAACCTTGAAACACACGATGGTTATCGTGAGCTATCAAAGCTCCAAAGAACGGAGCACGTAAAAAACGTCTTCGATTCTTTATACTACGACCTCTCGTCATAAGCGTTAACTCCTTCACTCCCAAAATACGTTTCGGTCAAAGTGAGAAGGAGCTAAAGAATTTCGGAATAAACAAGGCTTCCGTCGAGGCCGTCTTTATTTGAGACAGAATATTTCTGCTTAAGATTATTCGCAGTGAACTGGTGACGTCGACCAAACACAACCTAGACCCGCGTATCTAGCGCAGCCCGCTTGGCCAGCCTGCTTACCCGCCGAGTAACAAACAGCATCGTACTCGCTGTTCGGGGTTGCATTCACGCAAACTCCTTGAGTCGGGCTTGGGGGTTTAATCCACGCACAACCTAAGCTTGAATATTGGTTGCAAGCCACGGCCCCACCACCACTGCTGGCGATATTTTCACAGAAACGATCATTGGAAGGATTGCCACCAATGTTCATGCAACGCCCGTCGCATGTCCCCGCTGCAAACGATGAAGTTGAGATCAGAACC
>CAMLMF010000321.1 GCA_946480995.1 uncultured Bdellovibrio sp.
TTCATGATACGACGAGTGAAGTCTTTTTGAGTTTTGATTTCAAACTCATTGATAACATTGCGGCCTTTAACACGTTTGTTAAGCGTACCACCCGTGTTAGACAAAGAAGCCATTTTCGAAGCGTATTTTGAAGACATACGTTGCTTTGTAACTGGTCGCGCAGACAGAACCATTTTTTGCAAATAGTTGCTGGCTCTGTCGCCCATTTTTTCAAGTTGCGCCGTAGAAGTCGCACCTGCTGCTGGAGTAGGCGATGACGTCGAGGCTGCCGGAGCTGCCTTTTCGGCTTGTTGTTTTTGGAACTCTAGCAAAGCTGCTTGTTTAGCTTCTTCCAACATTTTTTCGTAAGCGCGAGCTTCCGTATAGTAAGCCATTTGCGAACGAACGCTGGATTCAGTATTGCCTGTGTAAACCATAACGTTGTTGTGAACGATGGTTCCAGAGTTTGGATTTGGACCTGGTTGAGCAACGCCCAACAGACCGTTTTCAGTTGGAATATCAAAGAACCACAAATAGTTTCTGTCCAAGTCACCTAAGTGACCGCGGTTCGAATCATCTTCGTGCTCAAGGACGATATAGTCCCCAGATCTTTCTAAAGCAGTGCCTTTTAAAGCTCTGTGGAACGCCACATTCCATTCAGCAATAACTTCTTTCGCTGCTTGTTCGATCAAAGCGCGACGTGGAGAGTTTGTTAATCCGCCAACCCAGTATTTTAGAACTCGACCATTGCGGAAGTCATGGATCACAGGGCGATAGACTTCGCTGTTTTCGCGACCGGCGCGAATTGTTGGGTCCGTGACTTTGTCAGCCAATGTAAAGATCGCAAAGTTCATTGAACCCTGAGCGTCTGGAGAAATGCTTGGTGCAAACTGAATGTCGTCGTTAGGATTTGTCTTCTTTTTGAAAGAAAGACGCTCTGTAACGTTGAAATTTAATTGGTACATCGCTTTAACATAAGCGCTGTTCGTTTCAACCACGTTCGCGCAGTCTGGGCTCATGCTGTAAGAACTGTCGATTGAAAAGTTCATGATGCCATCAGTTGCCAAACGGAAATCCGGAGCAGTCACTGTCGCTGAACCTTGTGCAGTGATACAACGACCGATGTCATTAAAGTAAGCCAAAGGTGAATTAACGATTGGCAATGTATTCTTAGTCCAGTCGATTTCAATATATTCAGCGTCTTCTTTTTTAGCGTCGATAAGTTTTGGAACTTGCAAAGCAACACCTTCAGCATTGACCTTTTCAAGTTTGAAGTACTTAACAGGAACACTCATCAATTCTTCACGATCTTTAGGACCTTGACCAATATATTGGATCAAAGCTTTTTGATTGCGAACAACGACGCGATCTTTTTCGAATTCAAATTTTACGATAGACACGTCACCGCTGGTACCTGATTTTCCGACCAACAACATGTTTGAGCCATCTTCGAAAGTTCTACGGAAGTAAAACTCACCTGAAAGGTCAGCAATTTTGATCGTATTTAAAGGATCGATCATGCCTGTTGGACGAGCACGCTCTGCACGTACTTCGCGGGCGATCTCTACTAAACCTTGCGATTGAGCTTTGGTTACTTTTCTGAATTCAATAGCGTTGCTTGAGTTCGCACGTGAATCTGCCAATACTAGGCGAGCGTTTTTATAGGTTACTGGAACTTTAGCCACTAAGCGCAAAGCACAGTTTTGGTCTGCACCTTCACAGCGCAAGATTTCACCCGCGGCTTGGTTGGTCTTTAAAAGACGCTTTTCATCGTCACTTAGTTTGTCGACTGTAGTAACTTCGTAAACCTTTAAATCGTCTGAATCAAGCTTAGTCAGAACCTTCGCATCATCAGCGATAAACTTCATGTTGATGTTATAGCGCGATTGCAGCTCAGCTGCAGTTTGCGTTTTGTTGTCTAACGATTCGGATGTAAAAAGTTGATCCAAGTCGTTTTTTTGATCGACAGAGCCGATCTCTTTACGACCATCTGAAGTCATGCTGATTCTGATGTGTGTTGCTTGTGAAAACTCTGTTTCACGTAAAGTTAATGTCGAAGTGCTTTCACGCAATTCATTTTTAGTTCTTTCCAAGATACCTTTAGATTGGATCTCGTATTTAAACAATGGAACTAAGACGTTTACAGAGGCATTTTTAACTAATGAAGTAGAGCGTTCTTTTTGAGCAACGGCGATCTTATCTGCAATGGCTTTGCGGGCCGCTGCATTTGAAGCTTTTTGCATATCAATGGCTAATTGCACTTCGCCGGGAGAAACGGCAAGTTGCTTTTCAAGCTTCGTCAGGGAGTTAAGATCATTGGTCTGTTTATAGGCCGTCACGAACTTCGCATCGACGCCAAAAACGATTTTAAATTTTTCTGCCTGTTGGCCAGAAACCTCTAAGTTTTCAAACATGAAGCGCAAGCGCTCTGGCACCGAAGAGTCCGCTGGATCGATAGCGACAAGACCTTTTTCCGCAACAGCCATGTTCGATTGGCTTTGAGCTTTTTCTTGCGAAGTGACTTTGCCAGACGCTTGAAAACCTTTGCTTGTCGGTGTTTCAAATTCACTGATGGCAAAAATACTTAATGCCTCAGAATCTGGTAAAGCAGCGTCGCGCGTCTTTGTACAACCTGACACAAACAGTGTCGTTGCCAGCAAAGCCGATAAAGCCTTTACGTATTGGTTATTGTCAGCCATTGTTCTCTCCGTTCCATATTTGTCACCATCCAAACCCCACATCGAATATATGGGACCTCGGGCAGTGACTCTCTCCTAATAGTAATAAATGCACTGAAGGTGCCATGGTCCGGCACGCTCTGCTGTCACTGTAATGGATTACACCGTCCCAAGGCGTTTAAACTTTAAACAGGGGACAAATAGGGGATGTCGCAAAATGAATCGCGATTTTATTGATAGAAAACACGAGACCTCGTGGGATCTTGCTAGCTTAGCTTGGTCGATGCAAAGATGTTCAGATGAAGCCATGGAGGGTTTTATGCGGGAGTTTATTATCTTTTGTTGTCTGCTATTGGCGACTCAATATGCAAGGGCCGCGTCTCAGGATGAGACGAATATCTTTGTCGAGTCAGGGGGCGAATATGCGATCGAAATTTTTTAGAAAAGAACTGTTACTGAACCGTAAAACAGTGACGAATTTTCATCGTAGATCTGGGTCGAGTAATCAGAACCATTGGGTCTTAGAGTAGAGCCTGAATTAGTGTGGCCCAGTCCGAAGGCAAAAGTCGGATTCAATTGGTAACCGATCTCTTGCGTGGTTTCGAAGGCATCGCGCATACCACCTTGATAAGTCCAACCATTTTTGTGAATAAATTCACTTGATAAAGAGATGCCAGAGGCAAATTCGTACTCTACGGAAAGCATTTGCGATGAGGAATATTGATTATTCACTTTACCGTCTAACGCAGTTTCATAAGTGTGAATGTTGCGAGCAACACTTAAAGAGCCCTTGATTGCTAGTCCCGTAATGAGACGAGCAGGATTGATCGAGAGATTAAGCCCTGTTGATAGAGAAGAAATAAGACTTTGGCGTTTTGCAGAGTCTTTAGAAGTCGGAGCGGTCGCACCCACGCGATAGCCCATTAATAGTGTCTTACCTAGCTCAATAGGTTTTCTATTTAAATTCAATGAAGTATCGGAAAAATCATCAGACTCTGGATATTTTAAGTCTTGCGAATAGCCACCTTGACCAATAAGTACGAAGGTATCGTTCACTTTGAAAATAGCTCGGCCCATATAGTCCATACCATCTTTGCGCGAGCCATCTTTAAAGTCAGTTGCACTTGTCGAGCGACTGACGTTAACGAAACCACTCCAGCGACTGGCTTCTTTTTTTGGGGCTTGAATATTCAGGGAAGAGGTGACT
>CAMLMF010000322.1 GCA_946480995.1 uncultured Bdellovibrio sp.
GATCGCCCTCGCGGACGGAAACTTCCAGGGTCGCGGCCATTACCGTGTGCGAAACAAATAACAAAAAAGAATTTGCGAGAATGATACGAAGCGCTGACATGCGTTGACTCCTCTGTTTCTAAAATATAAAAAAGTATCCCGGCAATGACAATAAAATACAAGTATTGAGGTGATGAATGGAAAATGTCGTAATTGTAAGCAGCGTTAGAACTCCCGTAGCAACTTTCCAAGGAGGCTTTTCTACTCTGCCCGCTCCTAAATTAGGCGCCATCGCCATCAAAGAAGCTGTCGCGAAAGCCGGCGTTTCACCTGATGAAATTGATGAGTGCATCATGGGTGAGGTTTTGACTGCAGGTGTTGGTCAAGCTCCCGCTCGTCAGGCTGCAATTTTCGCAGGATTAAAAAACACGACTCCATGTTTAACAATTAACAAAGTGTGTGGCTCAGGCCTTAAAGCCGTTATGTTAGCTGCGGACTCTATCGCATTGGGCAACACAAAAATTGCTGTAGCTGGTGGTCAAGAAAACATGACTTTGGCGCCGCACTTATTAGAAAATTCTCGTTCTGGTTACCGCATGGGACCAACGCAAATGACCGATTCAATGATCAAAGACGGTTTGTGGGATCCGTACAGCAATTTCCATATGGGAAGTGCGGCAGAGATCTGCGTAAAAGATTACAGCCTGACGCGCGAAGAACAAGATGCGTTCGCGATTGATTCTTACAAAAAAGCGCAAGAGGCATGGAACAAAGGTGTTTTCAAAAATGAAATCGCAGCCGTTGTTGTTGAAGGTAAAAAAGGCGCTGTCACTATCGATAAAGACGAAGAGCCGTTTAACACAAACTTCGACAAAATCCCTGGCTTAAAACCAGCGTTTGATAAAGCGGGCACGATCACCGCAGCGAATGCTTCAAAAATCAACGACGGTGCTGCAGCCCACGTTTTGATGTCTGAATCCGAAGCAAAAAAACGTGGCATCAAACCGTTGGCTAAAATCGTGGCCCACGGAACTTTTGCGCACGAACCAAAATATTTCACGACAGCCCCAGTGGGTGCGATCAAAGGGGCTTTGAATAAAGCCAACTTGAAAGTCGGCGATATCGATCTTTGGGAGATCAACGAAGCGTTTGCAGTCGTGACTCAAGTCGCGATGAAAGAGCTTGAAATCCCAGCGGCAAAAGTCAATGTTCACGGCGGAGCAGTTGCTATCGGTCACCCGATCGGCGCTTCCGGCGCACGCATCTTGACGACACTGGTGCATGCTTTACACACACACAACAAACGCTATGGCCTAGCGACATTGTGTATCGGTGGCGGCGAAGCGGTCGCTTTGATCATCGAAAAAGCTTAATTAATTTTTTCTAAATAAAATGGGGATGCACCAGCGTCCCCGTTCTTTTTTAAGGTGTGATTATGAGCAAGAAAGTCTTTCAAGACGCGAAAAGTGCGCTCTTTGACGTTAAAGATGGCATGACCCTGATCGTCGGTGGATTCGGCCTGTGCGGAATTCCTGAAAATTGTATCGCCACACTTCGCGATATGAATGTGAAAAACTTGACCTGCGTATCTAACAACGCGGGCGTGGACGATTTTGGTTTGGGACAACTTTTACAACAACGCCAAATCAAAAAAATGGTTTCATCTTATGTTGGTGAAAATGCCCTTTTCGAAAAGCTCTATATGAGCGGCGAACTTGAATTGGAATTTTGCCCCCAAGGAACTCTGGCCGAACGCATTCGCGCTGGGGGCGCTGGGATCGCGGGATTTTACACACCAACAGGCGTGGGAACTTTAGTCGCTGAAGGCAAAGAAACAAAAACTTTCGACGGTCGTGAATATGTCCTTGAACGCGGCATCAAAGGCGACTTCGCTTTGGTGAAGGCGTGGAAAGGTGACAAGTTCGGAAATTTAATTTTCCGTAAAACCGCACGCAATTTTAATCCTATGGCCGCGACGGCTGGCAAAATCACCGTAGTGGAAGTGGAAGAGTTGGTCGAGATCGGCGAACTAGATCCAGATCAAATTCATACGCCGGGTGTTTACGTGCAACGAATCTTTAAAGGTTCTGGTTACGAAAAACGCATTGAACAACGCACGATTCAAAAAGATTAATTTCTAGGAACACCATTATGCCATTAACAAGAGAACAAATTGCTCAGCGTATTGCACAAGAAGTCGAAGATGGTTACTGTGTTAACTTAGGTATCGGCATTCCCACTTTGGTTGCCAACTACATCCCGAAACACAAGTCCGTGATGTTACAAAGTGAAAACGGCTTGATGGGTATGGGCCCTTTCCCGAAAGAAAAAGATGTTGATGCGGATTTAATCAACGCCGGCAAACAAACTGTGACGGCACTGCCAGGCGCAAGTTTCTTTTCAAGTGCTGACAGCTTTGCAATGATTCGCGGCGGACACATTGACCTCACCGTGCTGGGCGCCATGGAAGTCGACGAAACTGGCAGCATCGCGAACTGGATGGTCCCAGGCAAAATGATCAAAGGCATGGGCGGCGCGATGGATTTAGTTGCCGGTGCCCGCAATGTGATCGTGGCCATGCAACACACAGATAAAGAGGGCAATTCGAAATTGCGGACAAAATGTACGCTCCCTTTGACAGGGGTAAAGTGTATCAAAAAAATCGTCAGTGATTTCGGCGTGATTGAAGTAACTCCTCAAGGCTTTGTTCTGACCGAGTACGCGCCAGATTTGACTCCTGAAAAGGTTCTTGCAGCGACCGAAGGAAAAATGACTATTTCGCCAAATTGCAAAGCGATGACTTTTTAGAAGGCCTAAAGTCCAGACCATGATTGCAGAGGCTCCGTTTTAAAGAGACAATGGAGCTTCAAGAAAATCGAGGTTGGAACGTGGCAGAAGCAAAAAAAGTCGCAAAAGATACTTACTTGTTCCGCGAGGGTGACGCTCCGGATGCAATGTACATCATCAAAACTGGATCTTTCGCTATCACGAAAACAAAAGGCAATTCCGAAATCGTTCTGGCAGAAATCACCGCTGGCGCGATGGTTGGCGAGATGGCCCTTTTCGATAACAAACCCCGCAGCGCCAATGTCAAAGCAACGAAAGAAGCGGAGGTCATCTCCCTTCCCTACGATTCTTTAACCAAACAAATGGATCAGCTCCCAGTGTGGGTGCGCGCGATCATGAAAACGCTGAACGAAAATTTACGTGAAGCGAATAAAAAAATTAAGATCTTAGAAAACGCGAATCCTGACGAAGAGCGCTTCCCGCCCCATATCGTTAATAAATATATTTCGATTTTAAATTTGGTCAGTAATAAATACGGCAAACAAGAAGAAAACGGCGCTTTAAGCATTTCTTCAGGGTTGTTACGTAACTATACAATCCAGATCTTCCAAGAAGCGACGAACAAAATGCAAGCAGTCGTCAACGCCTTGACCGATCTGGGTTACATTGTACAAGAAGATCGTGGTGATGGTTTTCAAAAAATCATCAACAACAATCCACAAGAGTTGTTTGCGTTCGTAGATTGGTACAACGAATGGTTATTCAAACAAGAAAAGGACCGCTTACCTATTCTTAGCGACGCCGAAGTAAAAATCCTTAATGGCATTCTACTTTTCGCTAGAAAAGTAGAGCCAAACCACAAGGGCTTCCGCAAAGTAAATTTGAATGACGTACAAAATGAATCCATGAAAGAGACTGGCGCATTGATCAAAGTCGACGACGTCAATCCTTTGATTGAAAAAAGATACTTAACAGAAAAAATCATGGACGAACAAGGCGTGTACATCATGATCGCCCTTGAAGATGTCGAACATCTGGCAAGAAATTGGACGATCGTAAATTGGACGTTGTTTCCCCTTGTGGTGCGTCCAATT
>CAMLMF010000323.1 GCA_946480995.1 uncultured Bdellovibrio sp.
TATTAGGCCCAGCTGCGCTATTTTACGATATATTGCGGCCAGTTTTTTGCACTAATTCCGTAAATTCTCAAATAGAATCGCGTTATTAAATAAGTGCAATAAACTCTATCTCTCTCTGAAATAATTTGAACTCAAGGCAGAGTATCAAGCATAAAAGGAGTCTATGGAAATGACGAAGGTAAAAGTTGAAATCGATGCGGATCTGCAAGACCTAGTTCCTCAGTTTGTCGAGAACCGGAAAAAGGATATCGATTCGTTTGAGCTTCTTATTCAAAAAAATGATCTGGTCGCAATTGGTCAGCTTGCCCACAAAGTTAAAGGAGCAGCGGCTGGATACGGTTTTGCGGAGCTCAGCCAACTTGCGGCGGAAATGGAAAAAGCCGTGAAAGCCGACGATCAGCAAGCCCTTCCAGGAATCTTAAAGAAAATGCGAGTTCACTTCCTTAATATCGATATCCATTACGTCGCCATGTGAAAAATGGTTCGCAAAAGTCGTTTTTTTCTTTTTTCAACCGCTCTTATTTTGGGATTTTTTCTAATCCTCGGATTTATCGGTTACAAAGTTAATATTTTCGACCTTGAAAGCGAGACCCGAGACCGCCTCACACAAATCCGCAATTTCAAGGAAGCCGAGATCAAAGCGGATTTTAAACTTCTCAGCAACGCTCTTCTTGATAATTCTGACAAGTTTCTGGTGAAAGAATTTGCACAAAACTCTGCTCTCGATGAAATGCAAATCAATCAGTGGCTTAAATTTCACGGCGGCGAAAAAAACTGGAAGGCTCTCGTCTATCACGAACGCAAAGGCAATCGCCCTACGGATATCAATCGCATCATTGGGCAAATGTCGCCTTACTCCGCCTTTCTGCAAGCCTATTATATGCAAAATCATAAATACCGAGAAGCCTTCGGCGGCAAGTTTACCTATTTCCAACGTCACGACAAAATTCATCCACAATTACGCAATTTAGCTTCACGGCTGCACATCGACGACATCTTCATCATTGACGCAAGAGGCATCGTATTCTACACAGTAAAAAAAGATATTCTATTAGGTACAAATTTGAATGTCGGAATCTTTTCTGGATCCCGTTTAGCACAAGCTTATAAGTGGGCGCAGACAGCGTCTCCCGAGAGCATCAATTTTTTTGATTTTTCCGAATCGAATCTGTTTACCAATTCCTCTGTCGGATTTTTAGCAACGCCAATTTTTGTAGACTCCAGTCGGGTTGGCACCATTGTTTTCCAAATTCCAGCCTCTCGCGTTGACGAAATCTTAAGTAATAACCAAGATTGGCGTGGCTTAGGATTGCGTGACACTGGGGAAGTAGTTGTTTTTGGGCCGGAAGGTTTAATGCGCAACTATTCACGTGACTATCTGCAAGGTCTCTTTAAACAGAAAGACACTTTACAGGACCGCAGTCCTGCAACTGTGAACGCAGGCTTATCAAAAAAAGATCTCCGCGAGTTTCAGTCCAGTGACGAAACTTTTTTAAAAATCAAAGATTACGCTGGGCAGGAAACTTTCGCATCCATTGGCAAGGTTGAATTGCCTGGAAATGTGACTTGGGTGCTTATGGCCAAGATTAACGCTAGTGAGATTTTTGCACTCGCACATCGTCGTATCTTGCCTCTGACGATCTTCTGTCTTTGTCTCCTTTTTATAGGTATTGGTGTCGCCTATTTTTTGGCGTTGCGTTTTAATCGTCCACTGCGCATTTTTAATACGGAAATAGAAAATATTTTGAAACAGCGCCCGTCGGGTTATTTACCCCAGCAACGAGGAGAGTTCCAGGAGCTTGGTAAAAACCTTGAGGATATTTTTAATAAATTACAAAAAACTGATTCGGAAATGCTTTTCTGGAAGCGTACGATGAATGTTGCTCCTGAGCCCATTTTTTTAGTTGAACCTTTAGACTATAAGTCTGCGACCCACCAAGGACTGCAAATTTTTGATCTCAACAATTCTGCGGCTATGCTGCTTGCTCTTTCCCCGGACGCGCTCAAAAACAGCGATCTCAAGATGTGGGTCGAAGCCGACTATGAACAGATTTCCGAAAGCTTGCATACGATCCCCTTAGCTCCCTTCAAGCTAGAGGGTCTGGTGAAACGTTCTTCAGGACAAAAGATTCCCATCGAACTGCACTGGCAACCTTTATGGCCGAATGATCCAACTTCCCTTTTCGTGGTGGTGACCCATGAAACAAAAGAACGTAAAGACTCTCTAAATAAAATTCGTTTGCTTGAAGGTCTTTTGAATGAATCACAATCACTTTCAAGGACAGGCTCTTTCCGTTGGGATATTAAAGCCGGTCGTTTAGATTGCACCAAAGAAAAGTTAAAAATTTTAGGATTAGACAATAAAGATTCCTACCCTTCGTATGAATCTTTTCGCGCATTAATTCTTTCTGAAGATCTGCCTGTCTTCGAAAAGAATTTGCATGAGTCCATTAAAAATATATCCCCTGTACGAGTCGAATATCGTATTCGCAAAAACGATTCTGGTGAAACTGTTTGGCTTCGAACCTTGGGGCGCACAGAGTACGACAACTACGGCAACGCTGTATGTATGTACGGAGTTACGCAAGAAATCACAGAAGAACGTCGCCAAGAACAGGCGCTGATATCCGCAAAAAATGAAGCCCTAAGATCTTCTCAAGCAAAGTCAGAATTCTTAGCGCGTATGAGTCACGAAATCCGTACGCCTATGAACGCTATCATGGGTATGGCTGAGCTTCTGAAAGAAACCAACCTAAGCGAAGATCAAAAATACTATACCTCAATTTTTTGTAAGGCTGGCGAAGTCCTGATGTCTTTAATCAATGACATCCTGGATATTTCAAAAATTGAGGCCGGCGAAGTTTCAATTGAAAATATCTCCTTCGACTTTAATAAGCTTATGAGCGATGTCGAACAAATCATGGGTCCAAAAGCTGCAGAAAAAGGAGTGAATTTTTCTTACGATATTGCTCCAAATATTTCTCCTTTATTAATGGGAGATCCAAACAAACTGCGCCAAATTTTGATTAATCTGGTTGGCAATTCACTCAAGTTTACCGCGGCGGGCTCAATCCGCGTTTCTATCGTAAAAAATCCTTCGAAAAAAGATTCCTTACTTATCAGTGTCAACGACACCGGCATCGGCATTCCAGAAAAGAAACAGCACCTTATATTTCAAAAGTTTTCACAAGCTGATAGCTCGGTGGCACGCAAATATGGTGGCACGGGCTTGGGCTTAGCGATCTCCAAAAGCCTCGTGGAGCTGATGGGTGGGCAAATTTGGTTTAAGAGCCGCGAAAACATTGGGACCACATTCTTCCTTTCTGTACCTTATCGAGAACAAAATTCTTACCAGGGACTCTCGAAAAATTTGGACACCGCAGAAAATAAGGTCGACTTTGTTGGCCCCAAACCTCGGGGCGCTGATAAAAAAATCAAAATCTTGATTGCCGATGATACAGAAGATAATCGAACTCTATTTACACACTATTTAAAAAATGGTCCTTACGAAATAATTGAAGTCGAGAATGGACTTGAAGCGGTGAATAAGATAAAGTCAGATCGGTTTGATATCGTCTTTATGGATGTGCAAATGCCAGAAATGGATGGCTATACAGCAACGGGTCAAATACGTGAATGGGAAAATAATGTCCACAAAGGACATCTCCCGATCATTGCCCTAACAGCCCATGCCCTTTCCGAGGACCGACAAAAATCTTTACGTGCGGGTTGTGACGAACACATTGCCAAGCCGTTCAAAAAAGATACCTTATTGGGCGTTATTAATCGATACTTGCTTTAGGAGCTGAATATGAATCAATCAGAAGAAAAAAGTCGATTGC
>CAMLMF010000324.1 GCA_946480995.1 uncultured Bdellovibrio sp.
CAACGTAGCGCATGGGCAAACCAATGCCCAATCAGAAGGCGCAGTAGAATCGGCAGCACAAGAAGGACAACCGGATCGAGGGACACTTAAAGCACTTCGTTCCCGTGCTCTTGTGCAGGAGCTAAAAGTTTTAACAATTAAGAAGAATTTAATGGAATCCTATGCTACAGACTCTGGTCGCGTTTTTATACTCGCATCGATGGAATCTATTATATCATCCAGCTTAGGAGCCGCCCTAGGGGCTTATGCAGGCGGGACGATTGCGTTATTCGATGGCGAAATTCTTAAAGGCAAGCAAGCAGCAGGGAAAGCTTTGACTGCAAACCAACTGCAGCGTCTCGAGATATACACAAAGCACATCAGGACCGCTATGGATAGAGGCAGCGTAAAGTACGGGATTTTAGGTGCTGGCGTTGGACTTGTTGGATATGCGCTAGTACATCAAGTAGAGGCGCAACAGCTAGGAAAACTTGTGACAATGACAGACGCCGAAATCGAAAAAGAATATCATAAAGTAATCGCTCGCTTAGTTAGTTTAAGTATTGAGCTTGAGTCAATTGCAAACGAAGAAAGAAAGTAGCTCTGTAATGAACTCTATGCGTGTGATGATCTTTTTTGGACTTTTACTGATTTCCAAGTTCGCCTATGCGAACTTGGATTCAGCATTAGAGAAAACCATTCATAGTGAAGTTTACAAACAATGCTCGTCTTCGGAACAAAATCTTGAGCATGGTTTAGCCTTCGTTCAAGCCATGCAATCGTCATATAAGGCCTTTAACGATGTAACGAGCTTTCAAACAACAGCAGCCATGCAATTATATCGTGACCGTGGTCTTACTCCAACTACAAGTGCAATTTTAGATTCGATGGCATTGCATAAAGCTCTTAATGATTGTTACGGTGACGATTCAAATTTAAAAAATCGATTCGTTATGAAAATGATCGCAGCCGATCTCATGGGTCGTGTCGTCGGTGCATCACAAAGTGCATTGACCTTTATCTTATTTGGTAAATTTTTTAGTTTCATTGTCAAAAAATCTTATGGAATTTTGCTACTTACACCATTCGGTAAAAAATTAAATCCGGCGAATGCAACCTATCACTTGGCAGGAATTGGTGGTGTACTAATAACAGGCTTAGTTTCTCCGATGCTGATGGACCTTTATCGAAAAAAACAAGCTCTGGATCTTCAGGAAACAGCTGATCGAAAAGAGTATGAGGAGATTCTGTTGTTAGCGCACAAGGAAATGGAGCGCGTTCAAAAATCTGAAGTGAATATCTGCGACAAAGCGGCCGAAGCCTTTCAGGTGGCGCTAATTATTCAAGACACTTATAAGACTTTGAAGAATTATAAGGGGGCAGAAAACACATTGAAGCGCTTCGAGGCACTTTACAATTACAGCTTGAGTGTTAAGGCCTGTGATTAAAATCTCCTCTGATTCATTGGCCATGTCGCATGAACGCCTTCCTATTCGCCCTCCTAAGGCACATCGCTTGTCCAATAAGCCTCCCCAGCCCAACGGGACATGGGCCTGAAGGGCCTTAGATTTTAAAACTTAATCTCTGCAACCTGACGAGCTGTGCCTGTTTCTAATAGACCAATAGAAGCGATGTCTGCATCTAGAACTGTTTGATGTTCTAAGGACTTTTCAATAATCTTCGCAACAGACTCCACGGGACATCTAAGGGCGAGTGTACTGTGCGGAACCCAGTTCGCCACATGATAGTGAGCTATTCCAGAGGCCGTTAATTCAGGATTAATCGCGTGGAATTGGCGGTGCAAAGCCAAAACCTCATCCGTTGGCTTTACTTTCAAAAACACACTGGCTGGACTCATACGAAACGCTTCCACGCCAGTCAATTTTATCTTAGGCAGAGTATGAATCTTACAGGCGAAGTCGTTAAGAAGATTCACTAAATCTTCCGCGCAAGCATTTTTCCATACCGCTAAAGTGAAACCAGGTCTAGATCCGGAATCTAATAAAAATGAAGCAAGACTTGCTTCAGCCAAAGACTTCCAAATGGTGTAAATAGGTTGCGCCGTCTCTTCACTAAAATAAAATTTGATCGCATAGCCCATAAATCCCTAGACCTTAATTTCACCGTCTTCGCAGAAGTATGTTTTATTTTCAGCAAGAGCTTGCAAACCTATTTTTACTCGTAAGGACAGATGGATATCGAATTTTTGCAAAGCAGATTCAATAGGCAGCCATTCTGCGCTCTTTACTTCGCCATCATCGATTTTGATTTTTTGATTATTTGGAGTGTCCGCGGCAAATAAATAATGAACAGCATCGCCGATATCTGGATTACCGCGTTTATAGTCCACACAAAGAAAAGAGGTGATCTGTACATCCACACCGATTTCTTCTTTGCATTCACGAATTGCGGCCTCTAAAGGAGATTCTGATTTCTCCACAACACCACCAGGAACAACCCAGTTCGGTTTGTACGAAGTCTCTAAGACTAATAGCTTATCATTTTGTAAAATTAGAACGCCAACAGCACTTCGCTTTCTAGGAAGTGAATCATAATAAGCTTTCTTTTGCGATTCAGAAGGGTTTTGCGTCGACATAAGCTTAAGAACTTTATCTTCCTAAAGCCCTTTGTCAAACTCTTGCTTAAAGAGGGGCGTTTAAAAAAACCACTCCCCTACTGTCGTTTGCACCTGAGAAACTTCCTGGGTTTTAGAACCGATTAATTGGCCTATCAAAAAGCACTCACCTTGAGATCTTAACTCTACATCGCGACCGAACAACAAGCCGCATCAGGAGTATGGCAAGACAACCTTCATGAAAACCATCCGATCAACACTAAAAGCTCCCCGTGAGCAACTGCAAAAACCGCCCTTGGTAAACCCTGGCGATTGCGCTACACTCAAACTCATGAAAATCATCTTAGTTTGTCTTCTTGTTATATGCGCTCCCCTGACCCCTTCTTTCGCTGCCGATTCGGTTTATCGTTTGCATTTAGCCAACGAACCTGGCGGTCTTGATCCGAACAAACAAAAGACCACGGGTTCGAGTTATGTTTTGGGCAATATCTATCGCAATATCTTTTCTTTCGACGATACCAAAGGTTTGGTTCCGGATGTAGGCGAAGGCTGCAAGCGCGACAAAAAAAACAACCTGACGTGCACTTTAAAAAAAGATCTTAAGTGGAGTGACGGTTCTGAATTCACAGCGGCTGATTTCGTGCGTACTTATAAAAAGATGTTGGATCCAAAAAACACGGCTCCTCGCGCGGATTTGCTTTTTAAAATCAAAAATGCGCAAGAGATCTATCAGGGCAAAGCTTCTGCCGACACTTTGGGGGTCACGGCTCCAGATAAAAGAACTTTGAAATTTGAGTTTGCAGAGATAGCGCCGGATTTTGAATACAATCTAGCAAACTTTCAATTAGCACCCACCAAAGAAGACCTTTCTGCCTTCAGCGGTCCCTATAAAATCAAAGAGTGGAAAAAAGGCCAGAAGATCATCTTAGAAGCCAACAGCTTTTATCAAGGCGGCCACCCACAACGCCCCATTGTCGAAATTCTTTTTATCGAAGAAGACACTGTTGCTTTGCAATTGTATGAGAAAAATGAATTGCAATTCTTAAGACGTCTGCCAACTTTATTTATTCCCACTTTTAAAACCCGCAAAGACTTCTATTGGTATCCAGTCACCCGTTTAGATTATTTGGGATTTGGTCCCGAACTAAAGAACGAAGAAGATGTGCGCAAAGCGCTGACTTATTCTTTAAACTACGTGGAACTGCAAAAAATCTTTTCCTCCGAGGGACGCCCGGGATGTGTAGGACTTCCAGACTCTTGGTTCCCCACAAAGGCACCTTGTTA
>CAMLMF010000325.1 GCA_946480995.1 uncultured Bdellovibrio sp.
ATGATAATCCTGATCTGGACGAGATTCAGAAGGAATGTACACCACTTTCGCGGAAATCTGGAATTCAGGATGGGTCGTCTTTTGCATTGCCATGGGGTCACTTTATCTCTGATTTTTTAAGGGGGCAAGCGGGGGAGTGGGCCTTTTTTGTATTGCGGCGTAAGCTTTTGTATTAGCTATTTTTTAAGATCTAAATTCTCGATTTCAAACACCAACGGATAGTGATCTGAAGGCAAATTGAACTTAGCATCCAAATTTTTTGGAATGGGATATTCAGATCCGAATTCGTCCTTATAGCGGTACACGGAAGTCGATTGTGCTTTCAGTAGCTTTTGCATGTGCGGTGACATAAAGGCAAAGTCAATCTGCCGACCATCGGCGCGGGAACCATTGCGAACCTGATAAAATGTCGCACGCTGCTCGGCCGTGAGGCCTGCAACTTCAAGGACGTCTTTGAGCTTGGTTAATGTGTAAAGATCTTTGAACTCTTCGTCGGTGTTGATGGAGCTGGCATTGCCATTAAAATCACCCGCCACCAAAATGGGCAGATCCGGGTGCACAGCTTCTAGTTCCGTATATATTTCCAACAATGTGCGCAGTTCGGCACGACGACGTTCAAAGCCATTGGGGTCGATGCGCTCGGGATCCAAACGTGACTTTAAATGGGCCAATAAGATCACCAAGGACGGATTTTCTTTATCCGATTTAAAAATTCTTAGCTCAGCCACATCCCGGGAAAACTTGTGACTGCCGCCAGTGATTTTACTTTTGATTGGATAACCGTGGGCCAGGCTTTCGCGTTCGTGCGGATACAGATAGTTGATCGGGCGGTTTTTATTCGATTGCAGATCAAAGTAAAATGGCAGGCCTTTGCGAATCAAAAAACCCACGTCGATATTGCGCTCAGAGTTTCCCTCAATTAAACAAGGTGAATAGGCATCATCCATAAACAATTGGTTGAAGTTCTTAAGGGACTCAAAACCACCCACTTCGCACAGCATAATGATGTCGGCATTGATCTCTTTAAGGGCTTTGGCCAGCTCTTGCGATTTTTTTAGGGATTTATTCTCATAGACGGAAGCGGACAGACGCTGCCATAGTGATTCCTTCAGCTCGACAATCTCTTTTCCTGGTGTTTCATCGAACATCAAAAAAAGGTTCTCTGCATTGAGTAAGCAAAATTTTAAATTTGTGGTCTTTGTCCACGTCATATTATGATCTTACGGAAATTTACTCAGTAATCACCAACTAAGTGAGGAAAATAAAGTGGCAAAAAAAGTAGCTTCCCCAAAAAAGACTGCGAAACTTCAGTTTCAATCATGGATTGAAACCTTCGACTTCGGGAAGGAACTTAAAGTAAAAAATGAATTGACAGGCTTCGTCTATTTTTTGGGTGTGGATGACACAAATAAGTTCACCAGCCTGGTTGAACAACACTCTTTGCCATGGCAGGGCGCTTCTTTGAAAAAAAATGAGCGCGAATTCATCTATTTTATTGGTCAACAGGGACCCGTATGGATTCTTCGTCCGCGCACAAAAAACACAGTGGGTCATGATGGTTTATTGGATGAAGGGGCTTACACATGGGCGCGGGATCAGTTTGGCAGCCTGGTTGGGCAGTTCAAAGCTCATCAAGTCAAAGCGGTGCAAATTGAATTCCATGGCACCGAAGCTCCGCAAGATTTGGGCGCGTTGGTTGGTTTTGATATGGCCACTTATAATTTCCGTCAATTCGTTGACGGCAAGCAGTTGGCTGATTTACCCCGCGTGGCGATCAAAAAATCTTTGGGGGAGTGGAATAAGTCCATCGTCAAAGAAGCGATGTTGCGTGCAAAGGCCGTCAACGTGGCTCGCCACTTGGTCAACTTGCCGCCGAATGTTTTAAATCCAAAATCTTTTGCAGAGATCGCAACCAAACAATTGGGTTTGCCAAGTTCAGTGAAGGCCGTGATCTGGGATACGAAAAAACTGCTGCAGGAAAACATGGGCTTGCACGCGGCGGTCGGGCAAGGGGCTGAAAACGGTCCGTGCATGGTGCATTTAAAATACCGCCCGACAAAAAAATCAAAACTAAAACCGATCGCCTTTGTCGGTAAGGGCATTACTTTTGATACGGGTGGTTTGGACATCAAGCCTTCGTCAGGCATGCGTCTTATGAAAAAAGACATGGGGGGCGCAGCCAGCGTTGTGGGCTTGGCTTTGTGGGTGGCTGAAAGTCAGTACCCGGGACCCGTAGATTTTTACTTAGCATTGGCTGAAAACTCTGTCGATGGAAAGTCTTTCCGTCCTAGTGATGTGATCACGGCGCGCAATGGTTTGCGTGTTGAAATCGACAACACCGATGCGGAAGGTCGCTTGGTGTTGGCTGATGTGCTGGATGTCGCGGCTTCGGCAAAAGGATCTGACGAACCTGATTACGTCATCGACGTTGCAACTTTAACAGGTGCGATCAAAGTGGGTTTGGGTTCTGAAATCGCGGGATTATTTTCTAACGATGACGAACTTGCCACGGCTTTAACAAAAGCGGGGCAAAGAGCAGGGGACCTAAATTGGCGCATGCCTTTGTTTGATAAATACTTTGGTGAAATGTCGTCGCCGTTTGCTGATTTCAAAAATGCAGGCGGGGGATTTGGTGGAGCTATTACCGCGGCGTTGTTCTTACAAAGATTCGTGCGCGGAAAAAAATGGGCGCACTTAGACGTTTATGCGTGGAGTGATAAAGCTCAAGGTGCTTTGACAGCCACGGGCGGCAGCGGGCAGCCGGTGCAATGTCTGATTGAGTTTTTAGAAAACAGAACAACAAATTAACATTCACTTGTTTCAGAGTGGGAATCTGTCCTAAGGGCGGATTCTTTGCTCTCTCAGTCGGTGCTATGATTATGCCTGGGGAGTGAGGTTCGTCTATGGCATTGAAGTTGCGTCCACGTTGGGGTCTGACCATCGTCACAGGAGTTTTGCTTCTTGTGGCATTTCAAAACTGCAGTCCGCAGGGTTTTGAAGCAAGCTCGGCCATGCTTGGGTCCCAGGGACACGTCGATACATCAGATACTTCAACGACGCCAGAACCTGTCACTCCCTATGATGAAAATGGATTAGAAAAAGTTGTTAATGACAGTCTGTTGTTAAAACTTAAGCCGAAACAAATTTTTCAACGTCAAACCCCCGCAAACACTGCGCCCGTGTCGATTGAGGTCACTCCGTACAATGCTACGGTTCAATGGGTGACCGTGCTAGTTTCAAAAAATTCAAACACGATTCTAAAAAAGACCTTTGCGGCGGCAGATCTTGCGATGATGTCAGGCAACTTTCAAGTTTCTTTTTCTGTGCCAGCCGGTGGTTGGTATCAGTTGCAAGTCTTGCAGGTGGTGGGGGCAACGGCCTATGTGTCGACTCATTCTGAGTTCGGTGTCGGTGATATTTATGTGATCGCTGGTCAATCTAATGCTGCCAATCATGCCGAAACAAAAACTCAGTCCAAGAATCCGTTGGTTGTGATGTACGATCCTGTCACCGGAAACTGGGCTCCGTGCCAGGACCCTTTGCCATTTGCCTCTGTATTTTCTCCTTTAGTTGGGGCTGGGACCCGGGGGCAAGGCTCCACCTGGCCGGAACTCGGGGACCTTTTAGCAAATGATGAGCAAATCCCTATTGGTTTTTTAAGTACAGCCATGGGTGGATCGCCACTGAAATCTTGGCTGCCGGATGGGGCTGCATTCTATTCGGATCTTAACATTAATAAACAACCGACGAATTATAAGTTGTATCAACGCTTGCTCGCCTCCACGCAGCGTTTGCTGGCAGAAAGTAAAGGTTTTAAGATGGTGCTTTGGC
>CAMLMF010000326.1 GCA_946480995.1 uncultured Bdellovibrio sp.
CAATAGTTTCTTCATGTTTTCTCCTGTATGCAAAAGATAATATGAGGAATTCAGGAACTACAGTCCAGATTGTTTGATGTCGGGGCTTTCGGCGAGAACTAAAAATATGCGTCCCCTTTTGTTAAGGCGAGTGGCTTGGGGGCGCGGCTCGCACGACAACTTTTGCCTCTGTCGCTTCGTTGTCGTTGACAAAGACTGCTTCGGTTGACCTTGGGGAGGCTTGAAAAGTCCTCTTTACAAGGGACGTGTGGCTGAACTTCGTTTTAAGGGGTTTTCAGGCTTAAAACAGTTGTTTTGTTGCTGCCAAATCTCGTGACAAAAGCCCGTTGTTTCGCTTAGATAGGTTCGATCTGAAGTACCTATTGGAGACGAAAACAATGTCGAAAAAGACCACTGTTAAAGCAGGGGCTAAGACGTCTGCTAAAGTTGCACCTAAGAAGACTGCAAAGTCCTCTGCAAAAGCAGCCGCAAAGCCTGTTAAAAAAGCCACCACAAGTGCGAAAAACTTTGGCGGTTTATCAAAAGACCTTCTGTTAGAGATGCACAACTTCATGTTGAAATCTCGCGTCCTTGAAGAACGTCTGATTAAAATTTATAAAGCCGGCGAGGCGTACTTCTGGATCGGTGGACCGGGCGAAGAAGCTTTCGGTGTACCACTCGGAATGCTCGTTAATAAAGGCCAAGGCTTAGCCCACGACTGGTTGCACTTGCATTACCGTTGTACACCAACGTTGATCGCGATGGGCATGCCGATGTTGGATTCCGTGCGTTTGATCATGAATCGTTCGACGGACCCTTCGACCGGTGGTCGTAACTTTGCCAATCACTATTGCTTCCCACAATGGAATGTCGCACCTGTGACTTCACCTATCGAAGTTCAATATCCTTTGGCTTGTGGAACGGCCCACGCACAAAAACGTCATGGCAAAAAAGCTTTGTCCGTCGTCACGGGCGGGGATGCTGGGACGGCAGAGGGCGACTTCGCTTCTGCTTTGATTTTGGCTTCGCGCAAAGGGCAAGAGTTGCCTGTGTTGTTGACGGTGCAAAATAATAAATTCGGTATCTCAACTCCGTTTGAAGGTCAGCATGGCGAAACAAATATCGCCGACCGTGCAAAAGCCTTCAACATTCGTGCGCGCGTGATCAACGGCAACGACCCGGTTGAATCTTACTTAGCAATCAAAGAAGAAATGGAATACATCCGTAAAACTGGCAAGCCTTCGTTCATCGAAGCCCACGTCAGTCGTTTGTATGGTCACTCTTCTGCTGATGGAGCTAATAAAAAATCAGCCATGGTGGATCCTGTCGCTGAATTCCAAGAGCGTCTTTTAGAGGCGGGAATTTTGACAGACAAAATGGTGAACAAGCTTTTAGAAACTTATGAAGCTGAAGGAGTCGCTGCCCAAGAACAAGCTCGTCTTGAACCGGTGCCGACACCAGAATCTGTTTGGGAAAATGTTTTTGTGAATAGTGAAAACGCCGACTGGAGGAACTTCTAATGGCAAGCGTAGCACAAGCTATCAGAATGGCCCTGCACTACGGTGAAACAAAAATGGGTGTTAAAGACATCTTTGGCCAAGACGTGGGCGCACCATTGGGTGGTGTGTTCACGGCCACGCAAGGTCTGAAAAACGCCTGGAATTCTCCGTTGGATGAGCGTGGTATCATCGGCATGGCGATGGGGATTGCGATGACAGGTGACCGTTGTGTCGCAGAAATCCAATTCGGTGATTATATTTTTAATACCATCGATCTTTTGAAAATTGCCGGCAACACTTTGTGGTGCACAAACGGTAAAGTTGAATTGCCCATGGTTGTGATGACGCCGGTAGGGGCAGGGATCTTTGGATCTGTGTACCACTCGCACTCTTTCGATGCGTGGGCATCGCGTTTGCCAGGTTGGAAAATCGTCATGCCATCGAATCCTTTAGATGCTTACGGTTTAATGCTGGCGGCGATTCAAGATCCAAATCCAGTTTTGTATCTTAAATCAAAAGCTTTGATGCGCCATAAAGGGGACGAACTTATCCCAGGCGAACCAGCGGATGAAAAAGAATTAAAAGCGATGATCGATAAGCCAGTACAAAATGCGGAAGGTTGGAAGCCACGTTGGCCAGACCTTGAAGAGTACATCGTGCCGATCGGTAAAGGTAAAATCACCCACGCCGGTGAACATATCACGGTGGTTACTTACAGCCGCATGGTGCACTTGTGTGACGAAATCGCAGTGAAATTAGCGCAAGAAGGTATTTCAGTGGAAATCATCGACTTGCGCTCGATCTATCCTTACGACTGGCAAATGATCAAAGACTCTGTCAGCAAAACGGGTCGCGTGTTGTTCGTGAATGAAGACACGGAAGTTACAAACTTCGGCGAGCATCTTTCTTACCGTGTGACTCAAGAGTTGTTTTACCAACTTATGGCGCGTCCTCGCGTTCTTGCGGGTAAAAACTTGCCAGGTATCGGATTACATCCCAACCTAGAGAAGAACTCTGTACCTCAGTTGCATGACATTGAAACAGCGATTCGTGAAATCGTAGCGGAAGTGCCTTAATGACAAAAAAAGAGACATCGCACAGAAAAAAAGTCCGTCGTCGCGTTAATAAAAAAAGCGCGAAGATCTTGTTTGATAAATATGAACTGTACCGCAAGTCAGTTCAGTCGGCAGAAAACGATGTTGTTTTCATCCGTGATACTTACAAAGAACTTAAAGGCAAAAGTGCTCGCACCTTCCGCGAGGACTTCTGCGGGACTTTTGCGTTGTCGAACGAATGGATCAAGTTGCATCCTCGTCACGAATCTATTGGTATTGATCTAGATCCAGAACCAATGGCTTACGGTCGTCAGCATTACTTAACTAAGCTGCGCCCAGAACAACAGCGTCGCATGAAGTTGATGGAAGCCAACGTTCTTGATCCAAACTTGCCAAAAGCGGACATCATCGCGGCGATGAATTTTTCGTATTTTTGCTTTAAGCAAAGAGACACCCTAAAAAAATACTTCGCCAACGCTTTGAAGACGCTGACGAAAGACGGTGTGTTCTTGGTTGATATCTTTGGTGGCAGTCAGTGTTACGATGCGATCGAAGACACAATTAAGCATGACGGTTTTACGTATTACTGGGATCAAACAAACTTCGACCCGGTTACGAACGAAGCTTTGTTCCACATCCATTTCCGTGTCTGGGGTAAGAAGATCGAACAGGTCTTCACTTACGACTGGAGAGTCTGGTCCATCCCAGAAATCAGAGACATCATGCACGAAGTCGGTTTCAAAAAGACCCACGTGTATTGGGAAGGAACTGCGAAAGATGGATCAGGCGATGGCAACTTCACCCGCGTTGATCACGGAGAATCTTGCCAAAGCTGGATCGCCTACATCGTTGCTGAAAAATAGGATCGAAAGTAAATGATAAAAAAAAGACGTGCACAACAGCACGTCTTTTTTTATTTGCGGCGACTGTTTATCGCGCTCCACCTTGAGGGCGTGGTGGTGGCGGAGGTGGCAAGACCGGTCTTGCTGGTGTGCCGCCAGTCCCTGGAACAGCGGTTAAGCGCATCCCTTTGCGCATACAGAAGTCACCCGCTGTCATCGGTTGTCTTTCTAAGCCGCAGGCTTTCGCAACCACTTCACACATTCTGAAATTTTCTTGGTCTTCAAGTGGTGGCTTTTCTTTGATTTCACGTAAGCAGTTTCTTAAGCCTTTGTCTTCTCCAGCAGCTTCCATAAAGTTGCTGCCAGAATCCGGAGGTCCACCGTTGGCGTCGAATTTAACAGCGCCTGCGATTTTCTCTCTGAACATTT
>CAMLMF010000327.1 GCA_946480995.1 uncultured Bdellovibrio sp.
AAGAACGAAACATATCTTAACGGAACTAAGTATGAGGGGCCCTTTTTAGGAGTTAAAGACAAACAGGTTATTAAGATCAACTAGGTCTCCTGATGAAGTACGACCTGTTTCTTTTTGACTTAGATGACACTCTTTTGGATTTTAAAGCCTCTGAAGAGTTGTCCTTTGTTCACGCGATGCAGAGTCTAGGAGTGACCCAAGATCTGCACGCTTTATATGCGGCTTATCGCATAGAAAACCGTGCTTTGTGGGCCTTGTTTGAACAAGGTCTTACGAATAAAGAACACCTTAAAGTCGAGCGTTTTCGTCGCCTGTTTTTCAAAAATGAAATTGAAGCAGATCCTGAAGTCGCGGCCCACAGATATCTTGAAGCCTTGCCAGAAACCGTGGTCCTGGTTGATCACGCCATAGAAATTTGTCAGTGGCTCAAAGAGCAGGGACGCATTGGTATCATCACCAATGGTATTCACCATGTACAGACACAAAGAATAGCACGATCACAACTGGCCCCATTTATTGATTTTGTTTGTGTGTCAGAAGAATGCGGATTTGCAAAGCCAGATGTGCGCTTTTTTGCATACAGTGCTGAACGCGCTAAGACCTTTTCTAAAGACTCGTCATTGGTTATCGGGGATCGCCTAGAGACTGACATTCAGGGGGCGCATAACTTTGGTTTAGACAGTTGCTGGTTCAATCCTGAATCATTGGCACATCCAGAAGAACTAAAACCAAACTACGAAATTCAGCACTTATCAGAGCTGCGGAAACGCCTCCAGCCTAAGTAACATAATTAGATTCCATCAAACACCTGCAGCAAGCCGTTGCGCTGCTGAAAAGTTAATGCTCTTTTTTTAAAAAAGTTGTAAATCAGCTTAATACTTTGATGAAGGAGTGTCCTATGAAGATTCTTTTAAGTACTGCTTTAGCATTTTTGTTTTCCTTAAATGCATTCTCTATGGACGTTGGTGCGACCTTTCCGGAGGTCACTTTAGAAAATCAGTTCGCAGAGTCCGTGAAAGTATCAAATGAAACGAAATGGCTGGTCTTTGTCGCTGAAAAAGATATTTCTAAAGTTGTGACTGAAGTGTTAACGGAAACAAAGCCTCAACTTGAGGCCGCAAAAGTCATTTACGCCTCCGATATTTCTGCGATGCCGTCGTTTATCACAAAAATGGTCGCTTTGCCGAAGATGCGTAAGTACGATTTTAAGATCGCCTTGGATAAAGAAGGTGTTGTGACTAAGGGCTGGCCGCGCCAGGCGGGGAAGGCGACCTTTATTGCGTTGGACAATCTAAAAATCACCGAGATCAAATACTTGGGCACGAAAGACGAAGTGATGGATTTCTTTAAATCCTCTGCCGTCCAGGTTAAACAGTAGGCTTTTGTAGTTATTTACCGACTGTCTAAAACCCCCTCGCTGTCAGAGGGGTGAAAGTTCGTATATTCGATTATCGCTGTGAAATGACTGGCGCAACCGTTGCAGAAGCTCTGTCTCATGAAAAATCTAATTCTTTTGTTTATCTGTGTGTTAGGTGCTGCAACTCCGGCTTTGGCTGATGGGATCACTTGGGGGAAGGAAGTCCTGTTTCCAATTAAGACAGTCCATTATGCGGGCCGAGTGTATGCGGGGGCTCTAATTGCTTCGGATGTTCAAAGAAACAATATCAGTGGTGTGGGGCAATACCTGACGATCGTCAACCCTCGTGTGCTAGTTTACGACGTCACTTTGGGGTTGGATAAAGTTTTTGAACTTGAATATGCTGCTTCGGTAAGTCCATTGTGTTTAAATCTGTCTAAAAAGTTTACACAAATGCATGAGGCTGAAACGACGCGAAGCCCCGTTGCGCGTTTTATTGGAAAAGATGAGGTAGTGATCCTTGGTTCTTCCATTTCTTATACTGCAAAGTCCTTCGTATCTTGTGCTAATTTCCCAGTTAGTAATTAGTTTTGAATATCACTCTAAAATATAAATAAAATCCCTCTTTCGCCGAAAAGTATCCTATGAAAGTGGGTTCTTTGCGGCATTTTAGCTCTTTAGGTCTAGTCCTGTTCTATGCAATTCTGGTGCTTTCTAAGGAAGCCCAGGCGCAGTCATTTGCTGAGATCAGTTACAATGTCTTCCATCAAAAATGCCCGGAGTATTCTGCTTCAGAAACGGCACGCGGTTGTCATAAAAATAACAGTGAGCCTTCTGACGAACTAAAAAAGAACATGTCTGCGATAAGCGAAAGGACCTTGTTGGGTGCTTTAGCTTTAGAAAAAAATGCGGCCTTTGTTTGTACGGATAAACAGTTGTCCAGCCTGCTCGGCCATCAAAAGCGACTTGATGATTTCACTAACGACTACGTTAGCAAGCTCACGTTACTTGGTAATGAAAAGCGGCTAATCAATGAATTGCGTAAGAAAACCGGAAAAACAAAAGAAGATCTTGAAGAGTATGATCGTGCGTTAGGTCGGGCTGAAGCAATTTTACGCTCCTTGCATTTCGCCGAACTAGGGCCTTTTAAAGAAGTCATTCAGTATGTTGTGCAACAGTATGATCAATACACACCAGATCGTTTGGCTGAATGGTTGCCGGCGCAAATTAAGAGCTCCTTAAAAAAAGCCATAGCTAGCAGTATTGAAGAAGTTAATCGCGACCGGGTGATCTTTCTTAAAGGCGCCTTGTCAGCGGGAGATTCATTAAGCACGGCACAACGTGAATCTTTGGCCCAAGATCAAGGATTGGTTGAAGCGTTCCTAAAAAAATCTAAAAACTCAGGTGCTGATACAATGGCCACTTGGTGCCGAGTGAATGCAAAATACGGTGACGGCGCTTTGTATCGCGATAATGCGTTGATGGGAGTTTCTCTGTTAGCATTGCCTGCGGCAGGTCTTTTGCGTGTAGGGGCAGTATCAGCACTTTCCACCAGTAAAGGTTTTGCAGCCTTAGGAAGTCTTTCCGTGCGCTCTGCGAATATTTTGAAAGTCGCAGCGGGTTCTGCGGGGGGTGCTTTGGCGGTATCCCAAGTCTACAAGTCCTGCATCGATGAAAAAGCAGAATTGAGCCCTATAAGCAACGAAAGTATAGTGAGCGAGGACTCGTGCGAAGGAAATATTTTAGCAAGACAATCTCAAGAAAATTGTTCTCTCATGGCAACGTTAAGTGTTCTTTCGCTTCCAATAAAAACAAATATTGTTAAAGAAGCCTTTGCGGCTTTATCTAAAAATGAGGCGACACGAAGTGCTGCTATCAAAAAAGCTCACGAGATAGGTCGCGGCCAAATCGGTGAAGACGGCACGCTGGCTAAAGTTGGCAATTATAATTTTGAGCAGAAGCTTAATAAGGCTCGTACTCTGAAGAGTGCTGGCATTGCTCGCGGAGAGCGGCGCAAGCTTTTTGAAAGTGGTAAAGTCGGAGATGGGGATTACATCGACGAGTTGATTAAAATCGAAGATGATATCGCCAATTTAGAAAAGAGCGCGTGGAAGACCCAAGGAACGAATAAGGGCCTTACCGATGACCTGATCTCCTTGCGTGCGAAGTTAGATGAAGCGATGGATGCGCCAGCTGATGAAATGAGCCAAAGAATTGCCAAATTGCGAGAAGACTTGGCTCTTGCAGGCAAGACCAAGACGCCAACAACCGTGAATGTGCCGTCCAATGTCGCACGCCTTGAAGATATTATCGAAAATCCACAGTCTCTTCGTCAGGGTAAAATTATTCCCTTAAACAACGATGCGAAGAATCCTATTAGTATTAAGTTTGAAGCAGAGGCGATTGATGATCTTGCTAAAGCAGATAAGAATGTTGTCAG
>CAMLMF010000328.1 GCA_946480995.1 uncultured Bdellovibrio sp.
GCGCAAGAAAGAATTAGTAGAAAAGCTTAAAGCGCACATCCAGTACTTCAACGAAGGCATGTGGGACAATAAGCTGTATTATCCCAGTAAGTAATTTCACCGCCAAAGACTTAGGAGCGGTCGAGGCTGCTCTTGGCAAAGCCTCTACCAAACCAGTCGATCTGCCAGTATAGAGCCTTTTTTAAAAACCGATAGGGTCCCTATGAACATTCAGTTATTTGCGATCATTTTTTTGGCTTTGATAAGCTCTTTCTCGGCCCACGGCCAGAACGGCCGTTTCGAAAAGGTGCTATTTATCGGTGATTCTCACTCGTACGGGGCCTTTGGCAAGTCCATGGATTCTTACCTGCGCACGATCAGCTCCGATGTGACCTCTATTTCAAGCTGTGGCTCGTCGCCATCGAACTGGATGCGAACTCAGGCCGAATACCAAAAGACAGTTTGTGGATACTGGCGCAAAGACGGGGCGGGTAAAGAGATCCGTGTGAAAGATCACAATATTAATCCTTTTCCCGAAGAACTTAAAAATATCAAACCGGATCTGACCGTCATTGCTCTGGGCACAAATATTCTTGCAAGCCCTGCAAATATTCAGCGTGAAAAAGCCGCTGCAGAAAAAATGCTTAACCAGGTGGCGCAGTCGGGCAGTCAATGTGTCTGGGTGGGGCCTCCGGATGCTGACAAGCAGCCGTTTAAGAAAAACCTTTCAGCCGGAGTCGCGGAACTGCGAGCCTTAGCTGAAAAGTATCATTGCCTTTTTATCGATAGTTCCCAGATGACCCACTATAAAGAGGGCACTTCGGACGGTATTCATTACGGCAATAGTGAGGCTCGAGCATGGGGAGAGAGTGTGACTGCAGAGTTAAAACTTCGCTTGAAAGTAGCCAAGGATCAAAAGCGTGCGACACCAGAAGCGACGAAGCCCTCGACAGGTGCGGGGGCGCGGTAATTAAGCGGCATTCTTAAGAAACATGTCTCTTTGCAGGTCGGCAATCGCGGTGACGATCTTGTGTTCGCTGGCCGCAGCCATATGATTAAATTGCACTCCTAAAACCCAGCGCAATTCATCTTTTTCTCGGATATTCTTAATCACACCTTGCACCGTGATGGGCGCATGGTTGCCGAGAATGATTTCCGCCTCGAGCAGACTTGAAGAAGTTACCTTGATGTCGGAAAACTCTACTTCAACTGCGCACCCTTCGGTGCTTAAGTCTAATAGACGGCAAGCATATGAAGTGGGGATGTGGTTCAGAGTCTTAAAACGCAAAGTCGCAACATAGTTCTTTGGCAGGACATAGCGAAAGTTTTTACGTTTTTGGACGTGAAAGAAGTTTTTAATGCTGACACTGACATTGCTGTCGTTTTTTTCCACTTTCGTTTCGACGAAGTACTTTTCATCGTTTAAGTGAAACATCGCCGTGCAGATGCTTCCGGACAACAAATTAAAGGATTCCCCCTCGGGCACGTGACAACGTAAATCCAAGTTGGTCCCCATCATGAAGGGCTTTAAAGAAAATGTTTGATCCGCGCCGTGTTTGAAATCCAAAGGCTGCTGCAAAGCTAAAAACTTTTGCAGGATGCCTTCGATTTCCGTCAGTTTCGTAATGGATTTAAAGATTAATAAAGCCTCGCCCATATTATGCCGCCGCGACGATCTTGTGACCGCACTCGTGACAGAATTTTGCACCAGCTTGTAATTCCACTGAGCACGCAGGGCAGGCCGGGCCTCCAGAAGCTTTTTTCTTAGGCTTGTCGTCTTTTTCGTCCATGTCGACATAACCTTTTTCGTTCCATTTTTCGATCTCGCGAAGCATTTTCCAGCTTTGAAAGATAGAGCGGAATTCTTTGGCTTCAAATTGCAATAAGACGCCCGAACCACCGTTTTTGCGTTTCATGAAGACACCTTTGCCTTCAAGACGGGTGAAATGGTCGTTGTTTAAGTTGATGCCAATTTCATTTTTGCAGTATTCGCCAAATTTAGCGAAGTCAGCACTAACAATACCGAAGCGATCGGGTTGTTCGTTTTCAACCAGTTTTAAAAGACCTTCCAGCATTTGCTGGCAAAGCTCGTCGACTTTCAACAAATCTGTACGGCCGCCTTTGAAATAATAATACTGATAAAACTCAAAGAAGCTTTCTAATAAGCCAAGATCTAAAAAGTGAACTTTTTGAATTTCATCTGGTCCCTCTGGATTGTCCGGAGCTTTGCCCATTTCGTACAATGCCAGTTTTAGTTTTACTAAGATATTGATGACTTGTTCTATGCGCTTCGGGCCTTCACCCATTACACGTTGTGAGTACTGCTTCATCATACTCCAATCCATAATCACGCGACCCGCTGTCGAGCGGTCACCTTTATGGTTGGCTGTATGAAAGACAGCCCCGAAGGCCTTAGCCACTTGATCTTCCGGACATGGTGAAGAGTCTTTTTCAAGTTTTGAAGAGCGCACATCATTCACAGCTAAACGCAAACGATCTGCTAGCGACTTAATTACGACTTTCAACATCTGCGGAGCAGATTCGTACGCTTGTTTTAAAGTCTCTACCGGAATTTCTAGAACTTTGGTTTCTGTCGTCGCGATGGCCGAAGTTGGGTGAGTGTTTTGTCCCAAGATCACTTGATCGCCAAGAATGTGCGAAGAACCTAGTTGAAATAGATCAATAGTTTTTTTACCGCGCACCAGGCACTGATTTGCACCTCCGGATTGGATCAAAAAAACAGATGTGATTTTATCGCCATCTTTATAGATCAATTCACCTTTTTTGAATGTTTTTACAGACATGAGGACACACTCC
This sequence comes from uncultured Bdellovibrio sp., assembly GCA_946480995.1. Next base: position 2,797 of record CAMLMF010000328.1, read on the forward strand.
TTCATTCGCCCTATCGGTAAAAGGGCGCTGAATGTTTAGTATTCCGAAGTCTAGCTAGACCTCGTATTTCGCGAAAAAAACGGGTTCCAAAGGGCAAAAATAGTGGGTATAAAGACCTTCCATGGATCATTTCTTTACCCCAGCCTCCCCCGAACACCAAAAACGCGAAAAAGCGAAGGCACGCGAGCTGCGTATGGGGCAGTGGTGGAAGCAAGAGGTCGGTAAAGGCCTGTGCTATCATTGTGGGCAAAAGTTCAAACCGGCGGAGTTGACCATGGATCATTTGATCCCGATCGCCCGTGGCGGGAAGTCGAATAAGAACAACTGTGTGCCTTCCTGCAAAGATTGCAATAATAAAAAAGGCTATAAAACACGGGCTGAAATGGCCTTGGAAGAGCTGCAAAAACCCCCTTTTTCAGAGCCTGAAGACAACGAATAAAGAAACCCCGATTCAACTCACATTCATTTTTGCGCTGCGCATCGCTCCGCCTTTAGTCTTGCTTTGACACCCGGCGTTCGAGTTAACCTATGAAAGTTATTCATTAAAAAATTGCCAGGATGGGAATTTTTCGCGCCAGCCCCGAAGGGGGACTGGGCAAGATGACCCCTGACAAAATTCGTTAACATCTCGTGAAGGGCCAAGCGACCGTGAGCAAAATTACGAAAAGTAGTACCGCTGAATATTTTGCGAAAAACCTCCAACAGGTGGGGTTTTCGTCCCCATTAAAAGCCGTTTTGACGACTTTAAAAGAGGCTGTCGACAACTCATTAGATGCCTGCGAGGCTGCGGGCATTTTGCCAGATCTATTGATTGAAGTTGCCAAGGTAGGCTCGGGGTCTACAAAAAATACCGATTTAATTCGCATCGTTGTCGAAGATAACGGCCCTGGTATTGAGGGTGAAGATCTTGCCAAAGTTTACGGTGAATACCTGGCATCTTCTAAGTTTGGCCGTGGGCAGTGTTCTCGTGGTCAACAGGGTATCGGTATTT
>CAMLMF010000329.1 GCA_946480995.1 uncultured Bdellovibrio sp.
TTCCACCAACGCCACATCAGGAGCCTCTTTCGAGTCCACTTCCTGCAAAAAAGTTCCATCGCGAATGATTGGCATCAGCTTGCCACCCTTTGCCATAAAAAGTAATTTCACTTCGTAAGGCTTCACTCGCACAGACAATGTTGTTGGCCACATTCTTTTGATATTTAAAGTATCCACCCAATCAAACGCGCTGACTTCAGAGGACATTTTTTTAAGTTTGATATTCCACAAAGAAACACCTTTGTATTTCGCCAAAGCCGCTTCAAGCTCATCAACATGGGGCTTAAGAAATTGCTCTTGCCCAGAGGTCGCCCCCTCAAGAACGATTTCCACTTTTTCGACATTGAAGAAGCCATTTTCATTCAGATAATAAAGAGCACCAGCCACTGAAAGCGGAAGAACCACGAAACCAAATATAAGTTGTAAAACAAGCTTCTTCACTAAAGTTATCTCCGCTAGAATCCACGCTGCTATCTAGTTATCAGACTAACAATTTACCCGGTAACATTGAAACTCTGTCCACAAAACAGGACGTAGGTCGCGATGCAAACTCTTGCCTAAGCATCTTTCGGTTTGGTCCATATTTATCTGCCACCCGTTACTTTTGCGTCCATCATATCCGATACTTTATGTACCAAATATTATTCAGCATCTGCGGAGCGTTTTAGAAATGAACTCATGGTCTTTGAAAAAAAAGTTAATTGCATTGGTTGTCTTGATTCTAAGTTTAACCGTCCTTTCCAGCATGGGGTTGCAGCTGTGGATCAATAGGAATTCCCTGGCGATCATAAAGCGAGGCGGCAGCAACATTGAGACCATGGCGCAACTGAAAAAAATCCAAATGGCCTTCGCCAAGGAAGTCCAAGAATGGAAGAATCTTTTAATTCGCGGAAGTGACCTGAAGGATCGAGAAAAGTACTCTGCCGCTTTTCAAGAGTCTGCTGAAAAAGTGTTACAGCTCTCTGAAACGCTCAAGGGAAATTTAGTAAGTGCAGAACATCGCAAAGACATGGACGACTTCATCGAGCAACAGAGGTCACTATTGAATATGTATCTTGCCAGCCGCGATAAGCACATGAATAGCTCCGTATTCGAACCCCAGAATTCAGATAAAGAACTTCGCGGCAAAGACCGTCAAGTCACAGAGTCCTTAAAGAAGATTGAAGAAAATATTGTCTCCATGTCAGAGGCAGATCAAGCCTTCGCTTTAGAACAAATGGAAAAAAGCATTTTCCTTACGGTAATGTTCTCCGTAGCAAGCCTGAGCACTGGAGGACTGATTGGCTATGTCTTTGCCCACCGCCTCTCAAAAAAAATCAGCAATGTCGCAACAGAGCTTTCGACTGGAGCCGTCCAAGTGACTCAAGCCGCCCAACAAGTTGCTCAGTCGGCCCAAACAATGTCCCAATCCAGTGCTGAACAAGCTTCTTCCTTAGACGAAACCGTTGCGACTCTGCAAGAACTTACGTCCATGGTTCGCCTAAATTCGGACAATGCAAAAATAGCAGCGCAATTAGCAGAGAAGAACCAAGACGTTGCAGTCCGTGGAGAGAACGAACTAAAAACGCTTATCCAGTCGATCAGCAGTATCGCTTCGGACTCGAAAAAAATTGCTGAAATCACTACGGTGATTGACGACATTGCTTTCCAAACAAACTTGCTAGCTCTTAATGCAGCAGTCGAGGCGGCACGCGCTGGCGAACAAGGCAAAGGTTTTTCAGTCGTGGCGGAGGCCGTGCGTGGCCTAGCACTAAGGAGTGCCGAGTCCGCAAAAAACATTTCGGCTTTAATAAACGGCAGCGTCGATAAAATATCTTTGGGAAACAAGCAAGCGGAACAAACAGGTTTAGTCTTAACTGAAATTGTTCAATCTATCGAGAAGGTGGTCGCATTGAATAAAGAAATTTCAGCGGCCAGCGAAAATCAAACTCAGGGTCTTAGTCAGATCGGCACAGCTATGACTCAATTAGATCAAGTCACACAGAGCAATGCAGCAGCTTCCGAAGAGTCCGCCGCCGCATCAGAGGAATTAACCGCCCAGGCCCAAAGCGTTCAAAATAATGTTGCGACTTTGACTGAACTGGTTTCAGGAAGATAAAAGGCGCGGATTCTATCCCGCGCCCCTTTTATTTGAATCGACTATTTCGCAATACTAATTCCAATATCCCGTGGATCCGCCACCCCGCGCAGCTTATCACCTTCGCGGGCCACAGCCATCACATGACATGGAACCGATTCAATCTTCACGTCGTATCCTAAGTCTTTCAAACCTTGCAAAACTTCCGGACGAGGCCCTGGAGGATCGATGTACAGCACATCCGGCTGCCACTGATGATGGTAACGAACTGCCGCCACTGCATCATACAAAGACGTTTTGAATTCGACGTAGTTCAGAATCGTTTGCGCCACACAGCTGATGATCTTTGTACCACCCGGAGCACCCACTGCCATGCGCGGTAATTTGTCCTTGATCAAAATTGTCGGCGACATCGAACTTAATGGCGTCTTCTTTGGAGCAATCGAGTTCGGCTTACCACCAATGGCACCGAATAAATTCGAAGCCCCTTCTTGTGCAGAGAAGTCATCCATCTCATTATTCAAAACAACCCCTGTGCCTGGAGCAACAACCGAAGCACCCATCCAGCCGTTGATTGTCTGAGTAGTGCTGACCGCGTTGCCTTTGTTATCCATGACAGAAATATGCGTTGTTTGCGTTGATTCATACGGCAATGGATTCCCTGCTTGCACTTCTTTGGCTTTACGCGCGTGATCCATTTTTACTTCCGCGCGACGTGAAGCCACGTATTTTGGTGAAATCAAACCTTTTACTGGTACTTCGACAAAATCAGGGTCGCCCAAGTATTTTGCACGATCTGCAAATGAAGATTGCAAGGCAGAGGCCGCCAAGTGGATCGCTTCTTTTGAATGCATGCCATATTTGCTTAACGAATCTTTTTCCAAGAAGTTTAAGAACTGCACCACGTGCACGCCGCCTGAACTTGGAGGTGGCATCGAAAAGACTTCATAGCCATGGAACTCACCGCGCACGGGCTCACGCCATTTAACTTGATACTCTTGCAAATCTTTTTGCGAAATATATCCCTTTTTCTTTTTTGAATAGTCGATGAGCGATTTTGCGACAGAGCCTTTATAGAAACCATCTTTCCCGTGCTCTGCGACTTTTTTTAAAGTCTGCGCCAAGTCTTTTTGAATCAACACAGTTCCCACAGGAGGCACATTGCCTTTCTTATCCAAAAAGATTTTGCGCGCCGAAGGATCTTTGCGTAATTCAGCAACACGATCCACCATCGCAGCGTGGAAATCTTCGTAAATAGGAAAGCCTTCTTCCGCCAAACGAATAGCGGGAGCGATCACCTTTTCTAAAGGCAGGCTGCCAAAGCGTGATTGAATCTCAACCAAACCAGCCACCATGCCTGGCACAGCGACAGAAGTGATCCCATTTTGTGAAAGATTTTCGTCTGCTTTACCATTACGGATGTACATATCCTTCGTCGCTCGTAAAGGAGCTCGCTCACGGAAGTCGATCGCGTAGGTCTTACCCGTTTTAGCTTCGTGGAATAACAAGAAGCCACCGCCTCCTAAACCCGTTGATTGAGGACGCTCTACCGACACAGCGAAAGAAGCTGCGACAGTCGCATCGATAATATTACCACCCATCGCAAAAATTTCTTCTGCCGCTTTGGAAGAAGCACGACCTTGCGTGGAAATAACGAACTCACTCCCCACCGCTTCCGCAGTTTGGAAGTCCTTTCGTTCTTCAG
>CAMLMF010000330.1 GCA_946480995.1 uncultured Bdellovibrio sp.
CAAAAGTCCTTCGTGCTCTTTCATAAGCTTCGCGTCTTCATAGTACTTGTGATCCGGCAGCAACATGAAGCTTGTGTACATCATGCCGTCCATTTTCTTTGCATCATCTAGGTTGTTTGAAGGAAAGATGGACAGGGCTTCATTCAATCCTTGCGGCATGCCTTTATGTGAAAACTGCATCAGTTCTTCAACACTTTTGATTTTGCCATAGTCCGCGACGATCTTAACGACGCTGGATGTTTCGTCTTTGGCTTTTTCTGGAGCATTCATGCAAGAAAGATAAAAATCGCGAATTTGCTGTCCGCGGGGATTTAAGTCCTTTTGTAAAGGCAGCTCTTTCATGAATTTCATTTTTGTTTCTAACAAACGCTCGGCCGAATCATTAAAAGCAAACGTGTGCATACGGCGGTCGTCGCGCAACTTAAAAGAACTTTCGGCGCCAGAGCAAACGTACTGATGAAAGTCTTCGCAGGGACTTACTTTTGTACTTAATGGAAATTCGCGTTTTTCAGGAATTTTCGAACTCGGTGCTGACAAAGCCAAATTCGCAAGCAGAAGCAACTTAATCATGATTTAAATCCTGGTTATGAGGTTTTTCTATAAGCTCTATGATGGTAAACCTCGAGCCCTTTAAAAAGAAGCATTTTGGGCTTAGAATCTAGGTGTCATAGGGAAAATTACTTTGTAGGCCGCTAAACCTAGTGGCATGATCGGTTCACATTATGACCAAAGCCCCGATGAATTTATCTCCAGAACAAGCTGACGCCTTAGAACTTCTCCGTTCGGGCGAAAATGTTTTTTTAACGGGTGGGGCAGGCAGTGGAAAAAGTTTTCTGATTCGCCAATTCATGAAAGAACTGGACAGCAAAGAAATGCCAATCCTGGCTAGTACCGGTGCTGCCGCAGTTCTTTTGGGTGGCAGAACATTTCACAGTTTTTTTGGTCTAGGAATTATGGAAGGTGGTCCCGACGCCACTTTTCAGCGCGCCAGCAATGACAAACGTTTGATGTCCAGATTGCGTAATGCCGAAGGCGTGATCATCGATGAAATCTCTATGATCCCAGGTCAAGCCTTGATGATCGCAGAAGCTTTGTCGCAGCGGGCGCGGGAATCTAAACTTCCTTGGGGAGGTTTAAGAATTATCACCGTCGGCGATTTTGCTCAGCTGCCGCCAGTGACTCAGACCGGTGCTCGTGACTGGTGTTTTTTGAATCCTGTCTGGGAACAAAGTGGTTTTCAAAATTCAGTGCTATCCCACAATCAGCGCGTTTCGGATAATTTATTTTTAGATATTCTAAGTGATGTACGTCATGGACTGTCCACCGAACGTGTCAGAGATTTCCTGAATGAACATGTGCAAGATCACGACGAAGATCATCCCGGCACGCGCTTATTTGGGCGCAAACTGTACGCTGAAAAATTCAATCAAAAAAAATTGGACGAACTTTCTGAAGAAGAAGTGACGATTGATTCCATTTACTTTGGTTCAGAAAAGCACATCGAAATTTTGATGAAGTCCGCACCCGTGCCCGTTAAGTTGGTCTTAAAATTGGGCTGCCGTGTGATGTTCTTGCAAAACGATCCGCAAAAGCGTTGGGTGAACGGTACGCGCGGTTATGTGACTGATATCTCCGCTGATAAAATTACGATAAAAAAAGACAACGGCCGGGAAGTGCAAGCCGACAAAGTTTCTTTTGCTCTTCAAGATGCCGAAGGGAATGTGATGGCGTCGGTGATTCAGTTCCCGCTGACCTTGGCCTATGCCACGACCATTCATAAAAGCCAGGGCGCAACGTTGGATGATTTGTGGTGCGACCTCAGTGCCTTGTGGGAACCTGGTCACGCGTATGTGGCACTCAGTCGTTTAAGATCTGCGCAGGGTTTGCACCTAATCGGCTGGAGCCCGCGTTCGATTATTGTCGACCCCAAAGTTTTAGATTTTTATAAAAGACTGGAAAAGGTTCGAACTAAAGAATCCACATCATATCTCTAAGCATGCCGATGCCCAGAATGATAAGAAACGTCTGCAGCGCCAGAACGATATAAAACCATGTGGGATTTTTCTTGGCGCCTGATTTGGACATAAGCTCCTCTATGAAATACGAATCGGTCTCAAATAAACAAAGGTTCACTTAAAAACATTACATTACTCACCTTTAACCGCCTATCCCCTGCATGGGTAGGTGGCTAGTCTAGTAAATTCCTTAAGTGCCTGAATTTCCTTTGTTTATTCCTGCTTGAATAAAGGCTCGATTAGGGCTACTGTCACCCTGTTTGATTATAATAAGCGCAGTAATTACCTTCACTTAGGAGTAACTATGGCTCAAATTTCGGAGCAAAATCCTATCGGACTAAACGGTGTCGACTTCATCGAATACTCAGGTCCAGATGCCCACTATTTTGAACAAGTTTTTAAACGTTACGCTTTTAAAGAAGTGGGCCAAGTCCATGGCAAGAACATCAAGTTGTTCCGCCAAGGCGACATCAACTACATTCTGAACTGTGAACCGCAAACCTTTGCCACAGATTTCGCAAAGATCCATGGCAACTGTATTTGTGCGACAGGTTTTCGCGTGATCGATGCGGAACACGCTTTCAAAACTGCGATCGCCCGTGGCGCTCGTGCGTATGAAGGCAACGATCATCAAAAGGGTGCAACTCCGTTCCCAGCCATTTACGGAATTGGGGATTCATTAGTTTATTTCATTGATCAAAAAAACCACGACAAGCTTTATAACGAAATTTTCCAGGTGAAACCGGAAGATAAAGCCCCTGTGGGCGCGGGCTTTTCAGTGATCGATCATTTCACGAATAACGTACCAAAAGGTGAAATGGATAAGTGGAGCAATTTCTATATCGATATCTTTAAATTCTATGAAGCGAAGTACTTCGATATTCGTGGAGCTAAAACGGGTCTTCTTTCACGTGCGATGCGTTCGCCATGTGGAAAGTTCTCGGTGCCAATTAACGAACCGAAAGAAAATAAATCACAAATCCAAGAGTACCTTGATGAATATAAAGGCTCAGGGATCCAGCACGTGGCTTTGTTGACGGATAATATTTTAGATAGCATGGAAAAGCTGAAAAGCAGCGACATCCAGTTTTTAACTCCGCCACCGCATTCGTATTACGAAATGTTGCCGAATCGTGTGCCGGGCGTGCGCGAGGACCTGACCAAGCTGGAAAAAAATGCGATCTTGGTCGACGGGGATGAACACGGTTACCTTTTGCAAATCTTCACTAAAAACACCTTCGGTCCGATCTTCTTTGAATTGATTCAACGTGAAGGTCATGACGGTTTCGGTGATGGCAACTTCCAAGCTTTGTTCGATGCAATTGAACGCGATCAAAAAGAACGCGGTTTCTTAGACTAAGCGATGGAACTTATTACGACTCTTCCTATTCCTGCGCGCGGAACACCTTTGACGGCAGAACAAGCCATGCGCCTTGCGATCAGCGAGGCCTATAAAGGTGCGACGGGTGCTAGTCCGAATCCACTTGTGGGTTCGGTGGTGGTGGATGAGCGCGGTGGTTTCTTAGCTTGCGGTTATCATGAATTTTACGGTGGCCCGCACGCGGAGGTGAACGCCGTAAAAAATCTTTCCCATGAAGATCTGCGCAATGCCCACGTTTTCGTGACCTTAGAGCCTTGTGCGCACGAAGGGAAAACGCCTTCTTGCGCGAAGATGCTGGCAAAACTGCCAATTAAAAAAGTTACTTTCGGTTTGATAGATCCTAACCCCTTAGTCGCGGGCCAAGGTGCAGATATTTTACGCCA
>CAMLMF010000331.1 GCA_946480995.1 uncultured Bdellovibrio sp.
ATTTGCAGATCCGTAATAACGCTAAAGTGCACGTCTTTCACTAAAGAGTCCGCAACGACAGAGGCAATCCCTCCCAGGATTCCGGCCCCGACCATCATTTTATCATCCCCACCGGCCACATAAGCAGTGCCCATTCCTAAAGCCACTCCATCCACACCGTAGCCTTTATAGACAGCCGCTTCAGCAGCACTCGGGTCCATTTTCCCAACTTGTAAGACATTCACCTGCAAAACAAAGTGGGCATCGCTCATACGTGAAACAACTTTTAGGCCTTTAGCATTAAGAGCTTGCTGCAAGGAAGACGAGATTTGAAAATCCGGCTTATCGGACGAGTTCTTGCTTTGGATGTACACCGTTTTTTGCTTGTCGCCTTCTGGCGGATCAATAAAAACCGAAGCACTCATTTTGGTCTGCACATCCAATTTACGTTTTGAAAGAGCAACCTGGGTCGCTGCACATCCCGACAGCAAGGAAAGAGACATAGATAAGGAAACAACTAACAATAAATTTTGGTTCATAAATGACCTCCTGACGGAGATCATTTTCAATGCGCACGCCAAACGAAAGAACCGCGATAACCAAATGGTTCGATTTAAAGAAGAACTTGTCCTTGATGTTAGAATTTAAATCCTAAACTGGAGAAATCAACAGGACTGCCCAGTGACGTTAGGGCTTCAACCAGTCGACGACATTAGCTTCGTGTAAAACCGGTTCGATGTCTATGGTGGTACGAACCGTCCACTTGCTGATATCGATTTCGGGATGTTCTTTTAACGCGACTTGAACCTCATAAGAAAAAAAGTCCCGATCATTCAAGCTGGGCAACAAATCGATTGGATGAGTATGAAACGAATCCAAAGCAACAACAGATCGTCCCGAAGCTTTGACCTGTGCAATCAAACCGGAAAAGAAACCCGAATCATGGGAGACTGAATTGAAAGTATTAGACGTCGTATAAAAATAAAGCTTTTCTCCGGTATTCAAAGATAAAACCTCGACCCCCACTTCAACAAATGTTCCTTCGTATTCATAGCTTCTTTGTCGAACGTTCAGTGGCTTTGCCAATAGGGCAGTCGCAAATTCGCGATTGCTGTGAGAGTTCCCAAAAACAGCTTCTCGCAGATCTGTATACTTTGAAAGAAGATGAATATCATCCACTGCTGCCTGCAAAAAAGGTGGTAAACTTTCTTTGGGGATGACGGTAAAAGGTGTTCCATAAGAACGATAGGACCGAGCCTCATCAATTGTTTTACCGACAAATGACAACGGCTTATTGATAACTTCTGCCATGCTCGTAAGTTTAAGGACTTCGCGCGATGAATCCGCAAAAACAGACTCACAAGCAAGCGGTGCCGCTTGCCCTGTGAGCGAGAACAATCCTAAAATAAGAGTAATGACAGCAATTTTCATCAAGACCTTAGATTCGAAAAGGACACGGGGTGCCTTTATTTACGAGCTACTTTTTTGTTGCCTGCTGAGCATTTGAAATGCAGATAAACATTGGCAGACTTTTCCTGAGTGGAACTGCCAGAATAGCTGTTCCCGTCGACAGAACCCGAGTTATAAACTCGGCCCGTAGCTTCAAGTTTATTATCTTCACGCACGATCGTCGGACGACCTGGACTGCAGAAAGCGTTCATTTCTGTCATCGCTTTTTCGCGATTTTTGTCTCCCATAAACCAAGCTTGATCGTACATCACGACCCCGCCCCGTTGTGGGGAATAGGTTTTAGTTACCATCTGCGCGCAGCCAGACAAAAGCAAAAGACTTGCAGGCATTAAAAGTTTAAAAGATTTTGCGATAACCTTATTCATAAATCATCCTTCGCTTATTTCGCAACCATGATACCGCAATCGAATTCCACGTCAGTGCGACCGTGCCAATCTTCTGCGATAGCTTTTACGGAAATGGCTTCATCACCAACTTTTGAAATGTAAACATGCGTTGTGATCGTTTGATCTGCAAGGGTACCAAATGTTGTCTGATCTTTTAACTGACGAGCGTCCTTAAGATCGAAAGTATATCTTTTAGCTTTCGTCGTAATAACGGCCTCTTGCGCCATATAATCAAACCTGTCTGCCAATTGAGCCTTTTGATAAACCTTCTTACCCAACTCTAAAGTACATTTTCTGTTGGCAAAAACAGCGTTGCTTTCAAGATTCAAAGTATAAGCATGCGCAGAAGACACAGACACTAAAGTCATCAGACCTAAAAAAACTTTTTTCATAAATACTCCAATTTAATTCTTAACAAAAATTTGGTAGCGGCATTTTCGCCGCCAACTGTAACAAGAAACTATTTCGTTGAACAATCACCGATAGAAATAGCAACGACATCACTTTTGCTGACGATGCCCTTCTTAACAGCCTCACCAACCGCTTCGTCGATAGCTAAAGAGTCACCACCCGTGTATTCAGGCACGTTAATTCCTTTTGCGGATGCACGCGTCGTGAACTGTGGGTTCATAGCCGTCTTAAACTCAAAACCAACTAGAGTAGAACCTTTTTTAGGTTCAGCTAGGATTTGGCCGACAGAGTGATATTCAAAATCTCTTTGACCACGAGCAAACAATGACAATTCAACTTTATAAACACCTTTAGCCTCAGTGTCTAAAGCGCAAAGAGACATATCCACACCAGCATAAGTGTCGTTCTGACATTTTTCTAAGTCAAAACCCTGCGTCGATTGAATCTGAATTCCTGAAATAGTCAGGTCTTTTTCAAGGGGCATTAAACCTGAAACGGAAGCAACATAAACACCTAATTTACAAGTCATAGTGCTAGCTGCAAAAGCTTGCGCACCAAAACTCATCACCAGGGCCATAGAACTAAACGACAACAATTTTTTAGCAATAGACATAAAATCTCCGTAATGTAATAAAAATAACTTTTAGTAACTATTCAGGTTTCGTAAAGACATACAATGAAAGTTGCCCTTTTCTTCGGATTTGTTTTCCGCTTTAAACAACAAGCCCTCACTGCGATCTAGTTTCAAACCATCGGAGGTTTTTATTAAGGCCATACGCAGTCTGCCAAGACCCGGGATCTCAGAGTAAGCGTAGTATTTATTTTGAGAGAAGTTTACTGGCACATCCGCGTATATAGCATTACTTGCAGGATGTTCTATCTGGCTGTTTAAGAAAACGAACTTTTGGCCTTCAATAGATTTTAAATCTTTACGCCCGAATGAAATTAGAACCTCATAGCCATCGGACAAATTTTTAACCGATGCATAGCAGGTATATACGTCTTTGTTAGTCGCCGCCGTCCAATCATTGTATTGAACATGCTCGCCAACAAAGCGCTGAACTGGCTTCGCTTGCACAGATGCACCGACGCAAAGACCTATGAAAGCCAAAGAAAGAACTCTTTTCATATTTGCTCCCTTTTCCAAGAATGTCTCGGAAAGTAGCAAAAGCCAGTCCAAGTCCTAAACCGACCTATTCGTCACCATTGAAAATCATTGTCAAAAGTATCGACACGAGGAACACTGAGCGTCCCAATTTAACCTGTTTTCCAGGTTAGACCGTATTCTTAATAAGCGGTAAAATAAAAAATAGTCCACCCTGCCAATAAAGATAAGACTAGGTAAACCGTATACTTTATAACTCGCACGCCAAGATCTCTTCGTCCTAAAAGGATCACGAGGGTCATTTTGGCAAGGTAGGACGCCAGAAGCCCCAGCATAATTGAGTGACCCAAGGCACGCACGGTCAAGTCCCCGGCTTCATGCATCTGCACATTGGCGATGATGGAACCATGCAGTTCG
>CAMLMF010000332.1 GCA_946480995.1 uncultured Bdellovibrio sp.
AACATCGGTATCCAGGGTTTAAGTGAAAATGTTGAAATCTTGCCGGTGCAAGTGATCGGTGTACAGCCCAATGAGCCGATCAAACCGTTGTCGATCTATGATTCTCCGTCGGAAGAAGGACGCGAGACGATCAAGCGCAGTTTGGGTGATATCGTAGCCCGTGGCGTGATCTATGCGATGCGCTCTGGGGCTCAAGTGATTAACTTTTCCATGGGCTGGCCGCAGACCTCGGATTCTGATTTCATGCGCAAAGTGATCGCCGAGGCGCAAGCGCGCGGTGTGATCATTGTTGCGGCGGCGGGAAATGATTCGACGAAGGCACTCTTAAGACCGTGTGCCTATGCAAATGTCATTTGTGTCGGGGCTTCGGGGCCTGATGGAGCGATGACACATTTTTCGAATTTCGGCAGTGGCGTGGATATCGTGGCGCCTGGCTTAAATATTTTAAGCACATATCCTCTCTCAAAACGTCCTGTGCGCTTTCGTTCCACGTTAGGTTATGAATACTTATCTGGAACCTCCCAGGCCGCACCATTTGTAACAGCCGCTATAGCAGAGATGCTCGCGCGAGGCATTCCGGCTAATGAAATCTATGCGCGTCTGGTTTTAGGCTCGCGTCCTTTAAAATCAAATCTTTCATTGTTGGCCGGTGGTTCCCATCAGGCAGGGGCAACTCTGAACGCCGAAAAAGAAGTCTATAAGAAATATTCCGTGGGCGGAAACTTAGACTTGCAAAAGGCCTTAACGATTTCGCCACAACCTTTGATCGTAAGTGCCAATAAGGAAAAAATTGAAATTCCTTGGGACCGTCAAAGCAAAGATTTGTATTTCGAAATGTCTTTTGTGAACAAATGGCAAGATGTTGCCATCGGCAAAGTGAAAATGAATCCTCAGTTCATCAAGCCCCATGCCGAAGCCGTGCGCCCGTGGATTACGTCTATCAAAGAAGTAGCTCCTTACCCAGGTATCTGGAAGACAGGTGAAGTGCGTAAGTACGTGGTGGCGATGAGCTTAACCGATGCGGCGGATCCCGCAAAGTCTCGCGTTCCTAGCGAGCTCGATCTGACGGTCGACGTTACTGTGGGTGATGCGCCAGCACGTCGTTATGTGGTAGAAACGGAAATCACTGTTGAAGTAAATGAAACGATGAAGGGCAGCGATATCACGCAATTCCCGATCGTGGGCATGCCAAAGGGCCGCGTGTCTTTTATCCCGGTGGATCAAAATCTAGATGCACAATCTGATAAACGCGATTATTTGGCGTACTTGGATCAAAAAAATACGTGGCAGTTGTGGGCAATTTCTGATCAGGGGCGCAGCTACGAAGCCATAGGCGGTACAAAAATCCGCATTGAAGGTAACAGCGAAAACTTTATCGATAAAATCACAGCGCGTATTGATATCAATGGTGACGGGCGCAGTGAATACGTTTTGGGTGTTTTAGAAAATACTCAAGACGATGAAAATGCCAAGGGTTCACCTACGAATTTTTATATTTTTGACAGTGCGATGAAGCTGATAGAAAGCTTCCGATACAGCGGGGAGCTGGCAGCCATGCCCTTGGATGCCTCGCAAATCTATTGGCAAAAAGTCGGCGGGACAAAACGTCCTGCTTGGATTGGTGGCGGCAAGGATCCAGCCCGCAAACGTTCTTTGAAAGACCGTTGGGAAAATCCTGAAGATATCGAAAAACAACAGCTGCGTTTTTATTTCTTAAATGAAAAGAATGAACTAAAAGCTTTAGAAAGCCATCAGGGCTATAAGATTGTCGACATCATTCAGCCTCGCCAAGAACAGGTCGAAGCCGGACGCATCTTGATTCTTTTAGCGCGCAATCAAGGCACCGAAGCAAAGCCCTCGTACTTGTATGACTTTGCCGTGGCGGAAGTCAGTAACGGCCAAGTGCAAAACTTTATGGAGCTTGATTTGTTCCAAGATGCGAAAGTGTATCGCAATATCTTAGATACCCGTGTGGATCGCATTATGAATCTGGATTATGGCCAAGACGAATTTGCCGGCAGTTTCTGGTTTGGGGAAGGTTTAAATCGTCAGCAACGTGTGACCTTGTTTGATAATAAAAACTTGGAAATCCTGGATAGACAGTTGGGTGCAGAGCGGTCCCAATTCGACTCTGCCTTGCGAGCTCGGGCTGTTTTCGCCGGGACGCAGCGTAAGGGTGCAGTTATTTTAACCAACTCTGAAATCCAATTTCATGACCTTCTTTCGGGGCAAATTTTAAGTCGCAGCTTAGAGCGCTACAGTTTCTTCCCGGATAATTTATTGGTGTCTTTGTATATTCCACTGACAATTCAAGATGTTCGCGATGCGGCATCAAAACTGCCTGCGATGTTTACGATGGAAAGTGCGGGCCTCAGCCGTGGTGTCAAAATGTTGGTACCGATTTTTGCAAGGGATGGTTCCGCGATCGAATTGGTGTCACCAGCTCGTTTGAGATTTAAGTCCTCCGGTTGTCGTTCCATGGAAACACCGGTGTTCGATGGATCTAAGGGAGCGCACTCATTTGATTACTATTGCGGAGATAAGTTACTGAGAGTTCATTTGACTTATTAATTAAGAAATTGTTTTTAACAAGATTCCTATAAGGAGGAACCACGATGAAAAATGTATTACGTATTGTTTTAGGAGCTGTTGTAGTTACGGGTTTCGTAGCTTGCGGCGGTGGCGGATCTGGCTTGAGCGGCGGCACTGGTGGCGGCGTTCTTTATTACCCGTACGAAACTGTTTACGGTGACGTTTGTACAACTCGCGAAGCGACTCCTGGTTGCACATTCTTGCGTGCAGATGGAACTCGTATCACGGTATCTGAAGACCCACACTACAATGACTATGGTTATGGTTCAGACGACCTTTGGTATGTTAAATTCGATTACTCTGGCCGTGGCGCTGTTTATGACGATTTAGGTCGTTTCAAATACTACGCAGACGTTTCTGAGTTTGCTGGCTATGTTGGTGGCACTTCTATCGGTGTTGGCACAACAGGTTTCTTCTGGGAAAACGTTTCCGGTGGAACATACTGGTTAGGTAAAAACGGCGTACTTTACAGTGCAAACCGTGGCAACTCTAACTACGGTCAAGCGGTGAATGACAAAACTTCTTCTGAAGCTTCTGACACAAACTTTGCTGCATTGAACTCTGATTCAAACAAAGAGCTAGTTAAATTAGCTTCTGAAAAATTGATGAAAGAATACGGATTCCAACAAGACAAAGCAGTTGCTGTTGCTTCTGCATTGAACTCTTGGGCTGTTGCTGCTGCTGAGCGCGGTACAACTTCTGAAAAAGATATGGACAAACGTTTCAAAGCTGTTTTCGGTGTTCAGTTCTCCGACGCTTTGGCTGCAGTCAAAGACATGGCTTTGGGTGATAAAGCAGCGATGCAAGATCTTACAAACAGATCTGCTTCTGAGCTAGGTTTGAAACCTCACCAAGCGCAAAAGTTCATGAAAGGCATGTACAAAAAAGCTCTAGCTAGCTGGGGTTACGACGAAAGCAACTTCAACTGGTAATTGCTTCGTTCTTAGATTTTTAATCTAACGTACAATTTGAAACCCACGCTGTTAAAGGCGTGGGTTTTTTTCGTTCGGGAAGGGCGTGGATTGCTAAACGCGGGGGATTTGCAAACCTCTTTCTCACTTCGGAATTTTTTTGTGCGTGGGTGAGTTTTAAAGCTAATTGTCGATTTGAAAATTGGATCTTGGAATTTTGTTGAGTGCTTTCGGCTCTTCCAATGTTGTCGGACGAGGGTT
>CAMLMF010000333.1 GCA_946480995.1 uncultured Bdellovibrio sp.
AACTTGTCAGAGCGAAATTCGCTCTTGTAATAATGGTGTCTTGTCTGGCAGTGCTACCTTTGCAAGTTGCAGTGCCGCGGCACCGGCAAGTTGTCTTTTCAATGGTCAGACTGTTCCCCATGCAGGAACTATTAGAGCATATCAAGGCCCAAGCGTTGCTTACGGCCAGACATGCGTTGGTCAGGACCGTGTTTGTAACAATGGGACCCTTAGCGGATCTTATTCTTTTGCCTCGTGTTCCGTGGGCGCACCAGCCTCATGTTTGTTCAACGGACAAACTATTGCCCATGGGCAGGCAGTCACTGCTTATCAGAGTGCCAGCGTAGCTTACGGGCAAACGTGTGTTTCTCAATCCCGTGTTTGTTCGAATGGAACCTTAAGTGGCACGTATCCGGCGGCCAGTTGCTCGGTTCCTGCCTGTGTCGCGAATCAGGGGCAGGCGTGTGCAAAGGATGAGCGCTATTACTGGCAAAGCAATCGCTTTGATAGCTTAGATGCGTGCGAAATGTATAAAGGAAATTTAGGATTTCAAGCTCCTTGTCCTGCGACCACTTCGCCAGGATATGAGTGGAGCGGAAAACTTTGTAGATCTGATTCTGCACCGACGAATGGAAAATGGATGGCTCGGTTGTTGTGTGCAGAGGCCACAATGGGAACAGTGAGCTGCGCGGGGACTTGTGAATAAATATTTTAAATACGCTGTTTTATGTGTGGCTGCGGCAGGAGCGGTTTTGAGTTTTCAAAACTGTGGGCAAGGTTTTACTGCTTTAAATCAAGTAGCTGGGATTCAAAATGCCAGTTCAAATAATCAAACCGGAACCGATTCGGGAAATTCTGATTCCACAGATAACGGTGGCGGAGAAACTCCGCCAAAGCCTGACACCAGCGTGGACTATGACAAGATCGCAGCTCCTTGTTGGGAAGCTGACTATCAGGGCTTTGCATGTCTGCAAAAAACCTTAACAACTAGTGAAGGCAAAGCTTATCGCGTGATGTTTCGCTGGAATCGCCTCAACAAACCTTCTCAGGGCACTGTTGTGTGGGTTTTGGGTGGAAGCGGTAAAGGTAAATGGCGTACGAACTTTAAAGAGTCAGTACCGATTCAGGATGAATTTGATACGAACAATTCTTTGCGCAGTATTGAAGTCGAATTTACCGACGATGCGACGACAACTCCATCGAACGAAGGCTATTTTAGTAATGCCGGCGGTTATTACTCTGCAGCTTCGGCCTACATGGAAGCTTTGAAATTTATTGTGAAGTACCTCAAGAAAGGGACCTTCTTAAATCACGTCGGTGGAAGTAATGGTACGATGGTCGCAGCCTATGCAATGTCGCATTTTAATGCGGGAGCCTATTTGGATCGTGCTGTTATGCACGCGGGACCTTTTTTGTCGGATATTCAAGATGCATGTAACAACAATCACTATGCTTCTTTTGCTAAAAGTCCCGAACAGCTTAGTTCAATTCATAATTTACTAAGTATTTGGGCTTTTGGTAAAGAGGGTGTAAGTCCTTGCCGGACCCTGCCAAATGATCGCCTTTCTGTTTTACATGCAGGGACGGTGGCTTCGTATCCAAAGACGGCTTTGCATATCGTCATGGGCGCGAAAGAAGTTGGTGCCGGATTTGGAGCGTGGATAATTGAATCCAATGCTCAATGGTATTCGAAGGTACAAGCTGCAGAAAAAAGCCGCGTTGTCGCAGCGAACTTAGGACACGAGATGGATTGGGCGGCGGTTCGACGTGATGCGCGCTTAAGTCCTCCCAACATGATGGGAGCAGCCCCAGTGGCGACATATTCTTTAAGTGAAAACGGAGCGGCAACTACAACTGTGCCAGTTAATGCAACGGTTTATGGAGTTGTTAGTAATATTGATAGCTCTTCGGCGATGGGCTGCATGGAAGAGGGCGAAAGAATTGTTATCTGTGACAATCCAAAAAACTGGGTGAAGATGCCCAACGCCGAATGGAGTTATTCAAATGGCAAATGGCGCAGTCAATTTGTACCAGCACGAATTGGCGCGCAGGCAGGAAAAACCTATATCGGTTTCTATATTAACGCCAAGACCGGACAGAAAACCGAGGCGATGCGCCTGCAGGTCGTTCCTTAGTTCAGTCTAAATTTCAATTTGACGGCAAAGCCAGTTTTCCAACTCGATCAAGCCTTGAGCGAGGTCCGGGAACTGCGTGCGTAAAGGTGCTAGGACCTGGCGCACAGTTTCGCCACGATAGGCTTGTCCGCGCAAGCCCTTCTTTATTTCATCAATAACGTTTGGATACAGGCAGTCAGTAAAGATTTGTAGATCTTTGATGATGCCATCTTCGACTTTGAATTGAAAATCAAAGAAGCCCAACGATAAATACTCATCCATCTTGTGGCTGAACTCTAAAGTATTTCCGTACAACCACTCCCAAGAACTGAGTTGATCGAATTGGGCTTTCAGTTCCGGAATTTGCTGAAGGCTTGCCATGTTTAAGGCTTCAATGTCCGCTTTTGCGCCATAGAAATTTTCAAAAGATTCTACGATGGCCTTGGCGACCAGGTCATGATTTACGTCGGGATTGATTTCGGTCAAATTGGCAACCCGTGCGCGCACAGACTCTTTGCCTTTGGCTTGCAGCTTTTTCGGATTCGGAGTCAGGTAATTTCCTAAGCGTGTCAGATTCGCATGCAAGAGCAACGTGCCATGATGAAAGGCGCGATCCTTTTTTTCGCGATAAGCGCTGCCACTAAATTTTCTTGGACCATCAGGGAAAGGGATGAGCAAATCATTGCGTCCCGAAGCTTCACCTTGGATGCCAAAAGTTTTTAGCGCATCAAAGATCACTTGCACATTGTTTTCGCGCTTATAAGAGTCTTTTGGTGAAAGGAATGTGAAATTGGTGTTACCCAAATCCTGAAAGACGGCTCCGCCACCCGTGGTTCTGCGGGCTAAGTTCACTTTGTCTTCTTTCATCTGTGCCAGGTTGCACTCCGACCATGGGTTTTGATTGCGACCAATGACGACAGTGTTGTCGTTGCGCCATAAAAACAAAACCTGAGAAGAGGGTTCCATGTTATGAAAAATCCATTCTTCAGTGGCAAGGTTTAACTGTGGGCTGTGGCTGTCAGAAATTAAAACTTTAAGTTTTTGCATGGGCCATAATTAGTCCCACAGACCGAGGTGGTCAAGTCCCAGAGCGAACCGTCGCAAAAGTGAGGCGCAATTAAATGGGGTGCCAAGGCGGAAATTGACTTTTCTGCAGGAGCAGGCTTTAATACGAGTATGTTTTGGTGTTCACCAAAGCTTCCGGACGATGTGCGACGTACCCGGTTAAGACAAGACGACGCTTTTTTCTTAAACGAAAGGAGTGTTAGATGTCTAACACAGTTGCATGGATTCTTTTAGCAATCGCCGGCCTGCTTGAAGTGGGTTGGGCCATCGGTCTTAAATATACAGAAGGTTTTTCTAAAATTGGTCCCAGTATTTTTACTTTGGTCGCATTAGCGGGCAGCATGTTTTTATTGGCTAAGGCCGCGACAGTTTTGCCCATTGGTACGGCTTATGGAATCTGGGTGGGAATCGGCGCCCTGGGTGCCGCGATTCTGGGAATATTTTTGTTTAAAGAGACAGCGACCCCGGCCAGGTTGTTCTTTCTGGCAATGTTGTTGATTTCGATTATTGGTCTGAAGGTGACTTCTTCAACTTAGGGGTTAGTTAGTTAGTTAGTTAGTTAGTTAGTTAGTTAGTTAGTTAGTTAGTTAGTTAGTT
>CAMLMF010000334.1 GCA_946480995.1 uncultured Bdellovibrio sp.
GGGTGAAAACCCTGGGCGACAAACTGCCAGCTCATTTTCTTTTGCTAGAACGGCCTCTGCTTCTTTCAACGCTTGAAGGGTCGCCATACGACGACTTTCTTGTTCGGCTCTCAGCGGGAGGGCTTGCGTATTTAAAACGGCAAGTTTTACGCGCACACCATAGTGGTCGGACCAAGGTTGGCGTTGGCTCCCGCGCATATTTACTTCGCCGTGGGTGGCTTGCAAAGTGGTCCCCGTTTGCCCGACATTTGAAAACAAAACGTAATCGAAAGTGTGATCTTCACTCATCCATCCCAGGGGATTCGCCGCACAATACGTGCAGTAACCTTTTGGATAAGTTCCAAAGTATTCTTCCATGGCATCGTGCAAACCTAAAAGCTGCATCAGAAAACGTCGCTCGAGCGAACCAATATCAGCATTGATATCACCGGTAAAAATCAACTTGTGCTGTTGATTTGCTAAACGCCACTGCAAAAGCTCTAAGATTTGCGTTAAGCGCACGGCCGGGGATGCTGGATGCAAATGGGTATTTAGAAAAAAGAAATCTTCTTCGAGCAACCCAGGACGCGCGATCAAAACGTGATAGGCCTTTTTGACGTTAAAAGAATCACGGATCCCGTCCATAAAGCCGCCGTCATTGTTGACTTGAAAGTTCGCAGTCAGGCGTCCAAAGATGTCCCCCATAACAAGCGACATCAAGCCAATCCGCGAATCACGATTCGGCGAACTGATAACATATTGCTGGTCAAGATTGCTTTCAATAAGATCGATTTGCGAACCATTCCAAGCCTCTTGCAATTGCACGACATCACATTTGGGCATGGCTTGTAAAAACATCGTAAAACGCTCGGTGCGTTCGCGCACGTTGCTCGCATAGGCCGGCCCATAGGCATTGAAATTCTGCACGCAAAATTCAGGGGGAGTGGTCGGCGCCGAAATAAACGACTGCGCTAAAACAACTTTAGCGAATAAAACGATGAACAGGAAAGATACGCGCGCGAAAGCTTGTGACATCTGCCCAACCCCTCTTGGAAAGATAACTGGGGCTCAGGCTTACTAGAGCCCTGGCTCCAGTCAACTCAAACCCGGCGCTGGACGCATTTAGCTAAATAAAAAGCGCAGGTTCTTAGAAACCTGCGCTCTCAAGTCGAATTAAAAAGAATTCAAACAAGTCTATTACCCTAAAAGAGGCCGCCAGCGTCCACGCCAGCGCTCAAAGACTGTCCCGAAGCCCTAGGGCAGCAAGCTTTTGGGAACTTTCAAATCGATGTTGTTTTTCTTAAGCACCAGCAAGGCCTCGTTTGCAGATTTCATAACCTGCACTGCTTTGACTTCTTTATTGTTACTAAAAAAGAACTCTTCGGTGGCGCCCAAGTCAGCCGTTGCAAAACGAACTGTTTGCAAGGCTCTGAACACTTGTTCGTTGTTCGTGTGAGCGCGAATCAATGACCATAAAGATTCAAAAAAAGTAACGTCTTCAGCGGCGGCACCACGCACACACCAAAAGGCCCCAGCCCCATTCGCAGTCGTGCTTAAAGGCCCACCTGTCGCACTGGTGTCTGCAAGTTTTAACCAATACTGGCCGCCGGTTTCACGCTGATCTTTCACCGCATACTTGGTGTGCAAGTTTAAAGAGGTGATCCCACCTTGTTGATATTGTGTCCCCGACGCGGCAAGGATCAGTTCACGTGCGTAAGGCAAGCGATAGCCACGCAGTTGGCAGTACATAGAGGCTTCGGCAAAAGAATATTGGTGCTTAGCCGGATTCACTGGCGAAGGAATCCACTGCAAACCCGCAAACGGAGTTTCCCACTGTGCATATTCATTTTTTTGGAAGTAATCAAAAAGTTGCAAAGCCAAAGAACCTACCGCTTCGGTCAAACGCCCTTTTGCTAAGAACGCGCGTTGTCCGTTGGTTTTTAAGCTGGTTAAGTGCAACGTCAATTGAAACTGTCCGCCACCAAGACTAGAAAAAGTTCCGTAAGCGACATAGTCCAAAAGACTGTAAATTTGTTGGGCTGCGTTTTTCTGAGCGGTCGCAAAATCTTTAGTTTTTTGCAGAGCTTTCAAGTGCTCTTCGACACTGTAACGAACCGAACCGTCGGCGATCTCTACATTTCGTTGATTGTCACGGATGTCCCACTCACGGAATAAATTGTCGAATTGCGCTTTGAATTGAGCTTCTAAAGAAAGATCCACTTTCACCGCATCACGGGACTTGTGCAGATCGTACATGTCGTTAAAGGCCAAAAGAATTTTTGCCATAGGTTCAAGCACAGCCTCTGCCGGAACGCCTTTTTCCGCCAAGCTTTGCACTTCCGTCATCAGCTCTTGCCACAGAATACGGCGTGTGCCATCACGCCCTTGCGCCATGGTGCTTTGATATTGTCCTAAGTCCCCTGCCTCAACGAAGGGAATCTGCGCCCAAATGCGACCGGCATTGCGCTTGGTGGTTTCACCTGCCGCGACAGCTTGGCTTGCGCCTGCAAACACCATTAAGCCCATACTGAAAAGGACAACGAACTTTTTCATGGCAAACTCCTAGATAGGACTTTGTTTCCAATTTTTATGCCGTCTTGAGATCCAATAGGATGGTTTTTGGGAGGAAAACCTGACTAAAAGATAAACAGGAGGCCGATAAAAAGAATTTACCGGCCTTTCTCACATACGCGACGATGTCTCAAAATTTTTCGCTTCGAATCGAATTCTCTATAAACATGTCCCAGAACCGTTACAATATCTCGCGAAGTTAATTGTCGTTCCTTTTGTCGCGAAATTAGTATCGGGACAGTTCACGCTTGAGTAGGAGTTACCGTTGGTAATTGACGAACCCGCCGAAACCGTGAAATTGGAACCGCTCGAAACCAGATCGCAAGCGTATCCAGCTCCGCCAACCAAAATCAAATCAGAACTTGCCATGTTCATTGTAGCTCCACCACCTACATAAAGGGCATCCAGTGTATGGGTGAAGCGATATTGGTGATCATTTGCGATGGTTAACGAAGCGAAAGGTGCTGCTGACGAAATGAAGTTGTTGGTTGTATTCGAGGTCACTACAAAAGATGTGTGAGTCCCACTAAGAGGATCGACATTACCACCGCTTGTCGGCCAAACGTGCACAATAGAGCCGACAAAAAGGTCTACCATTCCTGTAAATGGTGTTGCGGCTGATGTGACTTTTAGATTGGTTGAATCCACTTTTGCATTAATAGTAGATGTGTTAGCCACCGAAGACAGCATATCCGTTGCTGAACCAGTGACATTATTATTAATTATCAAGTTTCCATACAGCTGATTGCTGTGCTTTAAGTAGATAGTGCCAGCACCACCGCGATACGTGGCGCCTGGAGTTGAATTTCCCCCGAAGGCTTGCACAACCCCTGTGAAACTTGTCATTGCTGCTGAACTATTAGGTATTGAAAAGTTCCCGCCAAAGCTTGTTTCATTGCCCGAGGAAATCAACGCAATTCGACCACCCCCACCAGCGCCGCGATTCGCATTGTCGCCAGTACCACCATTCGCTCTCACCGCAGCACTGCCTGCTGTTCCGGCAAAGCTTGCACAGGACATTTTGATACTGCCTCCAGCGCCACCCAATCCAGCCGTACCATCTGCAACAACGGTTGCACCGGTATCGATTGTGCAAGAACCAGTGACATCTAAAATGACCACACCCCCGCCGCTGCCACCGATGGCTCCGCCCCCTCCTGGATAAATTGGACTGCGATAATCGCCATAAGTAGCCCCAGACGGA
>CAMLMF010000335.1 GCA_946480995.1 uncultured Bdellovibrio sp.
AATTCGTCGATGAACAAAATAATCTGTCCCTCGCTGGAAGTGACCTCTTTGATCACGGCTTTAAGACGGTCTTCGAATTCACCGCGGTACTTGGCACCAGCAATTAAAGCTCCCATATCTAAAGACATTAATTTTTTACCAATAAGGTTATCGGGAATGTCCTGTTTGATAATTCGCAAAGCCAAACCTTCAGCAATGGCGGTTTTACCAACCCCAGGCTCCCCGATAAGAACAGGATTGTTTTTCGTACGACGAGACAACACTTGAACAACGCGACGAATTTCTTCATCACGTCCCACCACCGGGTCTAATTTACCTTCCGCAGCTAATGCAGTTAAGTCCCGAGCATATTTCGCCAACACTTCGTATTTGTTTTCAGGGTCATCATCAGTGACTTTTTGGCTGCCCCGCATTTTTTCTAAGGCCGCTTTGGCATTGGTTGCCGACAACTTGAACTTTTTAAAAAGATTCGACAGCTCGGTATCGTCGGACTTTAACATTCCTAACAAGAAGTGTTCCGTCGACATGTACGAGTCGCCCCAAGCTTGGGCCTCAAGTTCTGCGGCCTTAAAGATCTTTTCTAAGCGCGGACCGGCAAAAATCTTTTGCCCACCGCCGGTGACTTGAGGAAATTTGTCTATTTTTGTTCTTAAATCCGTCAAAAATTGCGCCTGAGGCACGCCGACATGATCTAAAAGACGAGGGACAATACCCTCAGCCTGCTGGATCAGCTCGATCAGTAAATGCTCTGGCTCTACAGAAGGGTTGTTCTTGCGTTCTGCCAACCGCGCAGCTGCCTGCATGGCTTCTTGGCTTTTTCGCGTCATTTTTTCAATATCGTTGCTCATAAGCACTCCCTCTGGAATAAAGAATGAGTCCTATTTAAACTTTGTCAATACAATCCCTCCGAGGATTTTACGGCAACGATTAAAAGCAACATATTGCAAATAAAAGGTTCTGATGACTGGCATTTCAAACACAAAAGGCAAAGCGAAATCGGCTCCTCGTCTGACCACCTCAATCAAAAAAGAAAAAGTGCATCCGAGTGACTACTTGAAATACGACACACGTTTTTCCTGCGAAGATTGTTCGCACTTCGATGGCGAGAAAACTGTGTGCACACTTGGATATAATCCCATTCATCATTTAAAAAGCACGCAAACCGAACAATTTTTTTTAGCCGGCACCATGGCCTTTTGTCGCTTTCTAGAAATTGACTGAGCTTCCGTCTAGCTAAACCGACTTTTTCCCTCTGAAAGTACTGTGTCTAACTGATTCAAGACAACCTTAGGTCGTGAAAACCCGATCCGGCCTTGGACCAGTATTGCTAAAATAAGACAAATCCCGCCTGACGTCCTGTCAAGACATCGTCTCAAATCCCGATCAATTCACTATCAATGATTCACTCAGAAGGAGTCGGAAGAGATGGTCACTCTCTCCGTAATAACCCGAAAGGAGGGCCTTCAAGGATGACATAGAAAAAGAACAATAGATTGTTCGATGCTGAACAAAGTAACTGCAAAGGTAAGAACCTTTAAAGAAACAAATCAGCAGCTCTGTAAAAAGAGCAGGCCACAAAAAAAACTAGCGCAGACTCGGATGTCAGTGCTCAGCAAAGCGGAAGTAGGTTTCGCCTAGCTAAAAAAAACAAATCAAGGAAGGTAATGAATATGAAAAATAAAAGTTAATTAAACGGAGGAATTTAAAATGGGAATGAGAGTAACAACAAATATCGCGGCACTTAATGCTCAACGTAACTTGATTGGTTCACAAAGACAAATCAACGATTCAATGGCGAAATTGGCTTCAGGTAGCCGTATCAATAAAGCAGCTGATGACGCTGCTGGTTTGGCGATCTCTGAAGGCTTGAAAGCACAGATTCGTTCTGCAGCTCAAGCTTCTAGAAATGCTAATGATGGTATTTCAATGGTTCAAACTGCTGAGGGTGGCTTAAATGAAATTGGTAACATCGTAGTTCGTCTTCGTGAGTTGGGTATCCAAGCGGCTTCTGACACTGTTGGTGAAACAGAGCGTGGCATGTTGAATAAAGAGGTTCAGCAATTGAAATCTGAAGTTCAACGTATCGCTTCTGTAACTACTTGGGGTACAACTAAACTTCTTGATGGTTCATCACCGAAGTTTGATTTCCAAGTTGGTTTGTTCAATAACCAAGAAGAAGATCGTATCTCTTTCAATGCTGGCGAAAACGTAGCTACATTGGATGCTCTTGGAATCGGCGGTATTGACTTCTCTTCTAAAGAGGGAGCTCAAGAAGCTTTGGGTATGTTGGATTCTGCACAGACTTCAATCTCTGGAACACGCGCTAATCTGGGTGCTCTACAAAACAGATTGACTTCGACAGTTGACAACTTAGGTGTAGCTCAAGAGAACTTGTCTGCAGCTAACAGCCGTATCCGTGACACAGACGTTGCTCAAGCATCTTCAGAGATGACTCGTAACAACATCTTGTTGCAAGCTGGTACTTCAACATTGGCTCAAGCTAACCAATCTAATCAATTGGCTCTTAAGCTGATCGGTTAATTCCGCAACGCGGACAGTGTGTAGGGCGGCTTGCCGCCCGAAGCTGGAGTAGCTTATAAGTTAAAAACAAAAAAACCCCGATGAGCAATCATCGGGGTTTTTCTTTTGTGTCCAAGCGATTCACCGAGCCTCCCCCACCATCTTTTTTATTTTTTCTGATCACAAAATTTACAGGACCTGCGCGAAGGTTTTTCGATCGCGAAAAAGTGTCTAACTTTTTTACCAATAATTCCAAATATTTAGCTAAAGTCCAGGTCTGGTTTGACCGAAATATTATGTGAAGAAAGAGCGGAGGCTTTTATGAACATGACAAAGACGACATCATTAATGATCGCAATGATTGCAACAACAAGTCTGTTAGCAGGATGCAGTAAAGACAGTTTTCAAGCCGCGACAGGTTCATCTGGCAGCAACTCGCAAGGGTCTAGCGATAACAACTCTGGACAAAGCACCGACACCCCAAAACAACCGAGTGCTTGGGATAAATTAGAATTAAACGGCGCCGTGGGCGGAACTTCTTACGAAAACGAACAAGTTATTGCGTTGGATAAACCCAATAATGCCCTTCTATTATACCTCCCCCTCCCTCCAGGACCATTTTTTGATCTTTATTTAGACGTCCCTGAAGTCAAAGGGGTCAAAATTAAAACAGTTATGGACTCTCAGCAAAAAGGCCGCATCGCAGTAAGCATCCCATTGAGTTTGATCCTGAAAAACTCAGTCCTATTGCCATCTGCCAGCACTTTGCCTGGTGGCCGTCCGTTGCCACATATGCCCTCAGGCGAATACCCTTCACTAGGTCTAGGGTTGAAACAAGACTCTACAAACAAACTTTATCTGTATTTTGGCGTTAACACTGTGGGTCTGTTTATTGAAAGTTCATTCTTTCCAGAATACTTCGGTGTCACAGCACCGGTTAAGAATGCTGCAGGGACTCGCACGTTGGGCTATTTTACGATCGTGCCTAAGGCCGGCGCCTATAACGGCGGACTTTTCCTTTCGTCGGTCATCCCTAACGATCTGGCAAAAATCATCGATGACCACTTAAGCGGCATCATCAACTAACCCGACTCCCTAAAAACTCACTCTATTTTGATTTGCCTGCCCCCTTAAATCTCGCTAGTCTAAGGGGGCATTTCATTTTAACAAAGCATTTCGAGCACTTTTTAGGGAGCGAATCATGGCAAAGAAAAAAGCAAAACCAGCTAA
>CAMLMF010000336.1 GCA_946480995.1 uncultured Bdellovibrio sp.
ACTTCACCCAAATGTCTTGGGCTTTCAAAGTCACTTCTTTACATGTCAGTTGAAATTCTGGTTGAATGCGCCCTTCGCATGGCACGGCCCCTTTCAAAGAGCCTCCGACCGGGATGTTATTTAAATCCAAAGAGGCAAAAAGTTTTTGCAAATCCAAGCTGCTAACATTGACCAAGGCTTTAAAGGCGTAATCGCCATCTAATGTGATTTGTGATTTGGTCACAGTGGCATCACCGGCAGGGTGCTGCACTTTGACTTCAGACAAAGTAATTGTGCGGTTTTTGTATTCACCTTGCAAGCGAGCATCGCCAAAGTCTAATTTGTCCACGGTCAAAGCTTTGGTTTTAATGTCAGCTTTGCCACGCACATTTTCTAAACCATCAAAGCGTGCCTCACCCTCAAAGTCGACAACTCCCGCCAGCGCAGGAAGTTTAAGCTGCGGGCGCGCTTCTTTGAGTTCCTTGTGTAAGTCCGTCAAATTGATTTTACCCGAAACATCCAGCAAACCAGAAGGTTTGATCAGGACTTGCGCAATGCGTGTCAATTCCCCGCGAGCTAAGATTTCTGAATCATCCAAGCGCAGGCCCAGTTGAATAATGCGCAGGGATTGACGGGTCAGGTAAAGATGCGCATCCAAGGAACCCGAAAAATTTCCGATTGCAGAGCTATTCAACAACAACGACGGCAAAGCCAATTTCGCGGTGATGTTTTTGCCCATGTTGGTCAAAAGCAGATCGCCACTTTGCACTTCCGCGCTGAGTTTTAATTCCTTCGAGATGACTTTCAACTGCAGGTTCTGCAAAAACACACGCTGCAATGGCAGTTTTTCAAGCTGCGCAAACAGAGCATCCATCGGTAGCTCTTGCGCAGGCTTATCATCTTTTAAGAAAGGATCGATATTTAATACCACTTCAGGGGAATCCACAATCACCGCTGACAAGGTCACGCGTCCGCCTAAAAGATGAAAAAAGTCGACGTGCACGCGGGCGCTGCCAATGTGGATCTTTTGTAAAGGCTCTGCCAATTCGCCTTTGCCTTCAATCGTAATTCCTTCTAGGGCCACAGACGGTTTGAAAAATTTCAGCTGTAAACTTTCAGCGCGAATTTTCACTGGCAATGACGAGTCGGAAAAAGTTTCGATTTTATTTAAGGCCCATGCTTCGATTTTGGGGGCGGCAAAATTAGCCACCAAGACCCATAAAACTAAAAAACCAGCCAGCGGGGTGAGTAAAATCCAAAAGGCTCTTCTCATTGCCCGCTCCAAATGCTGTGCAAGGCACTGGCAGCACGATAGTGCGGACGAGAACTTAGCAAGCTTTCAAGAACTTCCATGGCTGTATGTTTTTGTCCCAGGCCCCACAACGCTTGGGCGCGCAAATATGCCGTAGAAAAAAAAGTTTCAGGATCGTGAGCATAAGCCATTTCCACTTGTGACAATTCGTTTAAGACTTGTACGAAGCGACGGCAGCGTAACAGAATCTCAAGGCGGAACCACAGCGTGGAAGAGCTTTGTTCTGCCAAGGTCAAAAGATCTAAAGCGGCTTCGTAACTTTCCAGCATGAAAGCCGCGATGGCAAAATCAAAAGCCATGTCGGGATTTTCTTCGGCATGTTCACGCAAGCTGGACAGTAGGCCGATTAAAGCTTTGTCCATCTCGGGATCTTCTTCGATAAAATCTTCATCCTTGAATTGTCGACTTTTCGGCGAACGCTTTTGCAGAACTTCTAAAGCATGGCGCTGTTTGTGTTCTCCGGCTTCTTTTAAAATTTCAAAATCGCCGGGATACAGCTTCTGCAAACGTTGCAATAATAACTTTTCTTGCTCAAACAATTGCTGAGTACGCAAGGTGACCAATTGGTCTAACAAAGTTTTTTTATTATTCAGATAATCTTTATGAATATGATATTTGCGATCTTGGCGCGGTTGCACTAATTCCGGCAACACGGCATCCAAGGCTCTGGACCGCGAAGCATTCGGCAAGGCGGAGCTTTCTTGCAAACCTTCAAGCAAGGCTTGCTTGGTTTTTTCGTCGATGTCTAATTGGGCTTTTCCCAAGGCCTCAAGAAAGTACGGCCATGGAGTGGGGAAACTTTCATTTTCAATATGACGAAGAACAAATTGAATCAGTTTTAAAGGTTTTTCCGCTTGATGCAAAAAAAGAGCAGCGGCTGCAATATTATCCGAAGTGAAATGTTCTGGGGATTTTTCAAGTCCTTGAATCAGCTGGTCGCAGACGACGTCGAGATCATCGTGGTGATTGAGTAAATTCTGAATTTCTAACTCAACATATTTGGACAAAAAAAAGCCTCCGCATAAGGCAGTTGAAAAAGGCTCATCCGACGGCGTTGTCGGGCATCATCTTTCACTTCAGCGTACATGAAGTACGCTTCCGTTGCAGCTAATACCCTCCGCCTCGCGGCTGAACCTTTTTGAACAGCCTTAAATATTTTACCTCATTAGTTTGCGATAAAATTGAGTGGTTGCGGAGACTTAATATGAGGCGTCAGTCTTATTTTTGGAACTATTTTTGGCTGACGCGTTCGACGTACTCACCCGTTGACGTATCGATGCGCAAAACATCGCCTTCGCTGATGTGCAAAGGAACGCCCACTGACAAGCCTGTTTCCATGATCGCTGGCTTCGTTGCGCCCGTCACACGGTCACCTTTGATGCCTGGATCTGTTTGTTTTACTGTCAAGTTCACAGCTTTAGGTACGTCACAAGCAACGGCTTTTTCGTTGTAGAACAAGATAACAACTTTCAAGTTTTCAGTAAGGTAGTATTTAGATTCGCCCAGGTCTTCTTCAGACATTGCGATTTGTTCGTAAGTTTCTTGTGACATGAAGTTGTAACCAGAATCGTCTTTGTACAAGAATGACATTTCTTTGTTTTCAACATTCGGAACTTCGAATTTTTCGCCAGATTTGAAAGTTGACTCTAAATTTTGGCCAGTCAACATGTTGCGCATTTTTGTGCGTGTGAACTGATTGCCTTTGCCCGGTTTAACGTGTTGAAAATCAACGATCACATATGGTTTGCCCTCAAGCATGATCTTAAGGCCTTTTTTAAAATCCGACGTTTCGTACATAGTATAATCCTTCTAATTATTAAAACACAGAAGCGCATATTCTCTCAGACCCCACACTCTGGTCAAACACCGAGGGAGCTGGTTTCTTTTTTGAGTCTACGGCGCGTCAAAAATAAAGAAGGGCGAGGGCTTAGAGTTGTTGGCGAGAGTCTTCGATTTTGCGAAGCATCATCTGCAAAACTTCCAGTTTTCGCTCGCGAATAACTTGTTCTCGGGGCTGCAGTGGGCGCAGCGGAGTGGCCTCGTCAGAATCGTCATAGCGAACCTGCAAGGTCTTCATGCGTCTTTGAATCTCTGGGTGATCGCCGAATTCAACACGGGTGTCTTTTAAAAGAGCATGGGCTTTTTCTAAATCATTGCGGACAATAAAGGCATCAATCAAAGAAAGCATGCGCTCCATCGCCTTACTGGGACTTGTTGGCGCAGTCGGAGTGATTAATTCCTGAGCACGTTCGCGCGGGGAAAGGGCGGAAGAAGAAGGGGCCGAGGATAAATTCACCTCAGGCAACTTGGTCATCGCAAACACTTCGTCGTCGTATTCGTCGGCGGGTTGTCCGCGCGGGTCGAAGGCGAGGAGATGCGCGTCGAAGCCCCGGGCTTTGCCGGTGGAGATCGCACGAGCCTCGACCTTCCCGCTCCGCAGCAGCGCC
>CAMLMF010000337.1 GCA_946480995.1 uncultured Bdellovibrio sp.
CCTCGCCGGTATTGGGTTCGATCTCTTTGGCGAGAACTTTAAGGAAAGTTGTTTTGCCGGCCCCATTGGCGCCGATCAGGCCATAACAATTGCCTGGAGTGAATTTAACATTAACTTCGTCGAAAAGTTTTTTTCCGCCGAAACGCAAACTGACGTTGGATGTGCTGATCATGGTACGTACCCCGATATGAGGGACCTTAGATACTTTAAAACCTGTCAAATATCAATGAATTGCATAATTTAGGCCGCTTGCTGAGGAGCTTTTTCACCCACAAACGGCATTTTTTGCTCTAAAAGCGTAAGGTTTCAAAGGGGAGGTGCTAGGATAAGGGGAAAGGTGAATAACTCTATGACCAGAAGAAACCTTTTTTACATTGTCGTAGCCTTTATCGTGGGCGTGACCGTCTGGATCTTTTTCGTAGATCGCAGCTTAAAACAAACTCAATATGAATTGGTGAACGAAGTTTACGTGCAGAAAAAACAAGCGCAAAAAGCCGTGACCCGAATGCCAGCTGCGACGGCGCCAGCCTCTGCGACCGTTACTCCGCGCCAAATGGCCCTGCAGCAAGACTTAGAAAACCTTAATCGGCAGATCGAAGAAGGCGAAGCCCAACGCCAGCGCCAACAACAAAGTCTAGAAACCTTGCAGGCTCAGATGGCCGAACAGAACCAGGAGCCGACGCGCAACGCGACCCAGATTCGTGACTATCAAGCCGAAATCCTTAGGTTCTTAGAAGACATCCAAAGAAATGAATATGCCAAGGGCGAGGTGAATCGACAGAGCAGTTTCTTACTTAGCGATCAAGGGAGTTCTGCACAAGTTGCGCGGGAGCAGTTAGCTCTTCAGGCTGAAAAAGAACAGGTTCTTAGCGATTTGGCAGATGATTCAGCCTCTTTGCTGCAAGAAGTTCAGGGGCTGCGCCAAGAAGTGCAGCGCTTACAAACATCGCAGTTTCAGCAACAGCGCAGTCAGATGTCATTACGTTCGCAAATTCAGCAGCTGCAGGGAAGTTTGCAACGCCAAGATACGACGTTGCAGGGCTTGCGTTCCGATTTTGTCAGCAAGCAGCAAGAACTTGAAAGCATTTCTAATATTGATCGCACCACGGGGCGGGAGTAATCACTTTTTGAATTTCATTGGCGCGCATATACAGGAATTCGTTGCCCAAAGCTAAGCGAATGCGCTGGCTTTTTTGTGACGCGGGAACCGCTGTGATAATTTGTCCATAACCTTGTCCATCGGTTTGCGCAACACCGGTGGTTCCTTTCAGGGCCCACTTCACACTGCGACGATCTAACGGACGCAGGTCCTCTTCGGTAAGGATGTTCGAAATTGTGCCTTCAGAGTCACGACATAAAAGACGGAAATGAATCACGACAAAGTGTTCGTTATGGCAATTCTGCGAACGAGAATATCCATAGCCAGCTTCGCACGTGTTAAAAGATTTTTCAGAAAATCCTAAGGACTCGCGTTCACGCTCCATGCGCAAATGATTTTGTAAGGCGAAGTAATCAATTGCCCCTGAGGAGTCTTCACTTGCTGACGGTGTGTAAACAGACGCACTGGAGTTGTCTTTTTTAGGTGAGCTTGTGCAGGCACTGAGGGTCAATAGCAAGGCGCCAAGGGCAAGGATGTTTCGCATGGGGTCTCCTGAAAGAGGTGTGGAAACATTATGGCATGAATGTGCAAGACTGTGCAAAGTCAGGTCCTTTTGTCGAACTTGTGGTCTTAATATTTCTGTCTCAGTTTGAGAGTTTTCCACGCTGCCTCCACAGTCCCTGGGTAACCTTATTTTAGACAAAGGAGGGATCCATGATCCTAAAAAGAAAAGTCACAGCAACATTAGCAATGGTCATAGGCGCAGTCACATTGGTGTCCATGAGTGCGTTCGCACAACAGGCGCATTCCGAAGCTCATCGCGCGGCTTTTGAAGAGTGTCGTGAACAACTGGGTCTAGAAAAGCCCGTGGCAGGTCAGCGTCCGACGGCGCTGGATGAAGAAACTCGTGCGCAACTTGATGCGTGTTTAAAAGAAAAAGGCTTTGAACCACCGAAGTTTGGCAGAAAAGGTCCGCACGGCGGTAAACGTCCTGCTGCAAGCGAAGAAGGCAGTAGCAGTGGCGTGCAATAGGTCATAATAGCGAATGAAGTTCATGAAAACGCTACGGGTAGAGAGGGCCCCGTAGCGTTTTTGTTTCAAGCTGAAGCACGTGAATGAGAAAACTTTAATGATCACTCTTGGGCGGCTAGAATATCTACAAAAAACAAAGAAAATGATTTCCAGGGAGTTGTACGTTGGAAGACCAGAAGTCGTTTGAATATACTTTCACGCAAAAAAACAAAATGCTCGTCGTGTCTTTAAGTGGCGAGATTTCTAGTCCCGCCTTAGCGGCATTAGAGGCCTGTCGGCAGGAAATAATTGGCAAGACGGATGTCGCGTCGGTGGTTCTGTTTTTTCAAGATGTCGAGGCGATCAGCATGGACGCCATTCCTCTGATTGCGCAAATACAACGCGACATTCGGCTAAAGCCGGCAGAGTTAAGGCTGTGCATTCGCGAAAACTTGCGCGAAAAACTAGTCCGTATGGGAGTGGTGCGCGGGCTGGAAGTCGCCGATGATCTAAGGACGGCCTTATTGTCTTTTAGTAGTTCGGCATAGTCTGGGTATAGACCTCGTGGGAGAGCAGCAGTGAATTCAAAATATAGTTTCAGAAAGTATCAGCCCTTAAGTTTGCGCCTGTGGCACTGGCTTAACGCTTTAGTGATTTTAGGTCTTTTAGGAACAGTCTTATTGCGCAAAACTTTTTTAAGTTGGCGCACGAACTCTGCATTGATCGAAAGTAAATTGCAAGAAGTGGGCACCGCAATCACTCCGGAAGTGGCCAAAGATATCGCTGTCAGCATTCGCAATCCAATGTGGGATTGGCATATTTATTTGGGCTTTGCCTTGACGGCATTGATCATCATTCGCATTTTGGTGGGCCTTTTTGTTATTAAAAAATGCCCAGCCACTCAGTCCGTGCAAAGCTCTTGGAATATCTTTCAGGTTGAAAAATCGGAGCGCGTCCATGCCGCGCATTTCGCCGGGGTGAAAATCAGTTATGCCATGTTTTACCTGGCCACGGCATTTATGGTGACCTCGGGTTTGACTCTAAATTTCAAAAGTGAGTTAGGCTTAGGCAAAGAACAAGTGGCACCAATTAAAGACATCCACGAACTGATGATGTGGTTTTTCGTTGGTTTTATTGTTCTGCATTTACTTGGCGTGATCCTGGCGGAACTGGGTAAAGATCGCGGAGTAGTGTCGGACATGATTAACGGTGGCGATAAAAAATAACGTCCTGACATTCGAGCCCTTAAAAACAAAAAACCCACAACCTTAAAGGATTGTGGGTTTTTGCATTTAAACTCAGCGTGAATACTAATCGCGGTATTGGCGTTTAGGACCACGGAAACGTTTGATTCCCGGATGGTCTGTACGACGAGCTTCGCCAGAAGAACTGCTGCGCTCGCTTCGTTCAGTGCGCGCAGGGCGATCTGAAGAAGAAGTGCTTGCACTGCGTGCCGGGCGATCTGAGTAGTCTCCAGAAGGCGCTGTACGTTGCGGACGGTAACCCGTCGTTTCACTGCGCGGAGCGCGATCATCGCGATTGGCGAAGCTGCGACGCGGAGGACGTTCACCACCAGCACTGCTGCCACCACGATCGTCGTTGCGATCGCTGTTACGTTCATAGC
>CAMLMF010000338.1 GCA_946480995.1 uncultured Bdellovibrio sp.
TTCGCCGCCGCCCCGGTCAGTGGTTTGCCAGTCTTAGTTTGTGCTTTAGGAAGAGAGTATGTCTTCTGTGAACCACAGATTTCACATTTGATTTTTGCCGACGTCGCTGTCGTGTGTGCTAGTACCACGTGGTATCTGTCAGCATCGCATTTCTTACAAAATGCAAAAAAAGATTTCGCGACGGGTGGCAAGGTATTCATCGTCATTTTTTTTCTTCCTATCTAGTATTGTTGTTTCAAATTATAAATCATTAATTTTTCATCCAGCTTCTTTTGCGCAATTTCACCTGCGCTTAAGTAAAAAGGACCTTCATTGCGCTCGATGCGCTTTTGAAAGTCCAACATGCTGGATTCATCTTTTGGATCAATATGCGTGCCGGTGGGCCCGTAATTTTCCAAAAACGCCAGGTCTTGTTCTTTGCTAAAGAACTTTTCCCAGCAATGCGTATTCACTTGCACACGATACGTGATGGTCTTGGCATGGGAGTGCACGGGTGCGTAAGCACCAATAACTTCCAAGTGACCATAGTGCGAATGCAACTTCAGCGCAGGACTGCCCCATTGGGTCATGCCTGAACACTGCTCAACATTTGCGTACCACAAACCAAAAGCTTTCGACAAAAAGCCCAAACCGTACAATCCACCGTTCGGCAGAAGAGAATTCACAGAACACAAGTTGTGCGCCACCCACTCCCCACGATGCATCGTTGGGATGATGATGAATAACGACAATGGCACCCAGTCCATGTCATCCAGAGATGTGACTTCTTTCATCACACCGGAAGTTTTAATTGGCGAATTGGAAGCAGGATATTTTTTCGGATCAAGGACCGCGCGCATTTCTGGTGTCAGCGCTGAAGGACGAGCCGCAAAGCCCGCCACAAACCCTGGCATCACCGCACAATCGTAAAACACCCAACGTGGCATCGCCATGTTGGAAGGACCAAACGCGCGTTCTTCTAAAGAGTAAATACGATCTGCAAAAGTGATTTCGTCGATGTCTAAGGGATCTTTAAAAATCGGCTCTTTTTGAAACCAGTCCAGGCGGTGAACAGAACCAGGCAAGGCAATTTGGTTTTCCGGACGCACAAAAACATAAGGGCGAATATCATCGCTTTGCATCCAGTCCGCTTTTGCCAATAAAGAATTCATTCTTAACCTTACTCTATAACTTGCACTGCTTCAGTTCTGGGCCTCCGGCCCGCCACTCTGCCGGCTAGCCGCCGACCATCTCATCTGGTTTTACTATCTTATCAAACTCTGCGCCAGAAAGGAGTCCAAGATTGATTGCTTCTTCGCGCAGTGTTGTGCCGTTTTTATGGGCAGTTTTCGCGATTTTCGCAGCGTTGTCGTAACCGATGTGGGGGTTCAATGCTGTCACGAGCATAAGGGAATTGTCCAGGTGTTTGCGAATTTGTTTGGTATTGGCCTCAATTCCGACAACACAGTGATCCGTAAACGATTCACACGCGTCTGAGAGCAAACGAATTGAATTTAAAACATTAAAAACGATCAACGGTTTGAACACATTCAGCTCAAAGTGCCCCGTGGCTCCGCCTATACTCACCGCAACATGATTACCCATGACCTGTGCACAGACCATTGTCATGGCTTCACTCTGAGTCGGATTCACCTTCCCGGGCATAATCGAACTGCCCGGTTCATTTTCTGGCAAATGCAGCTCACCAATCCCACAGCGTGGGCCCGAGCCCAGCAAGCGAATGTCATTGGCGATCTTCATCAAAGACACCGCAATCGTATTTAACGCTCCACTAACTTCAACCAAGGCATCATGGGCCGCTAGGGCTTCAAATTTATTTTCAGCTGTGACAAACGGCAATTTAGTTTCTTGCGCAATGGCTTTGGCGGCTTCCACGGCAAACTGAGGATGAGTATTAAGACCGGTACCCACCGCAGTTCCACCCAGGGCCAACTCGTAAAGATGCGGCAGAGTATTTTGGATGCGTTTTTTGGAGTGACGCACTTGCGTGGCATAACCCGAAAATTCCTGTCCCAACGTCAGCGGAGTCGCATCCATCAAGTGGGTGCGCCCGATTTTTACGATGTCTTTGAATTCATTTTGTTTAGCTGTCAGGGCTTTGCCCAATTTTTCTAACATCGGAAGAAGGCGATGTTCGATTTGTTCTCCGACTGCGATATGCATTGCTGTCGGGAAGGTGTCGTTAGAGCTTTGTCCTTTGTTCACGTCATCGTTGGGATGAATGTCTTTGCTGGGTAACTTAATGCCCATCATATCCATCGCGCGATTGGCGATGACTTCGTTGGCGTTCATATTAGTTTGTGTACCCGATCCTGTTTGCCAGACGACCAAAGGGAAGTGAGCATCTAATTTTCCGGCGATCACTTCATCGGCGGCCTTGACGATCACGTCGGTTTTCTTGGCATCCAACAAACCCAACTTGTGATTCGTGAGCGCAGCAGATTTTTTTAAAATCCCTAAAGCGCGAATCATTTCCCGCGGGAACCGGTCACCGCCAATACGAAAGTTTTCAGTCGAGCGCTGTGTTTGTGCGCCCCAGAATTTATCCGCGGGGACTTGCACCTCACCCATCGTATCTTTTTCAGTTCTAAATCCTGATTGACTCATCTTTACCTCTTACTTTCGCGCGACGGCATCGACGTGCGCTTGGTCCGTGGGATAGATAACAAGTTCTTGAATGTTCACGTGCGCTGGACGCGCTACACACCACGCAATGGTGTCAGCAATGTCTTCAGCTGTCAGCGGAGTCATGCCTTCGTAAACCTTATCAGCCCGCGCTTGGTCGTTAAAACGCACAAACGAAAACTCCGTATTCACCATGCCCGGCTCAATATTTGTGACACGAATTTTTGTGCCTAACAAATCACGACGTAAACCTTCCGATAAGGCACGCACTGCAAATTTGGTCGCGCAATACACTCCCCCGCCCGGATAGGTCCAACGCCCTGCCACTGAGCCTAAGTTGACTATATGACCAGAATTTTTCTGTGTAAGGAATGGCAAAATCCCGCGCGTGATAAAGAGCAAACCTTTAACATTCGTGTCGATCATGTTTTCCCAGTCATCCAAGGACGCTTCTTGCATTTTGTCCGTGCCCTTAGCAAGGCCCGCGTTGTTCACTAAAACTTCGATGTGCGGCAACAAGGCGGCTTCTGCTTTTAAGAACTCGCTGACTTCAAAGCGATCCGAAACGTCGAAGGTCGCAAGCTTGACTTGAATTTGCGGATATTTTGCTTTGAGGGCTTTTTCTAACTCTTGCAGTTTTTCGTAACGACGGCCGGTTGCTAAAATTGAAAAACCTTGCGCTGCCAACGCCAACGAAGTGGCCCAACCGATTCCGGCTGTGGCTCCTGTGATCATCGCCCATTTTGCCATTTTTATCTCCTGATACGTGTGCAAAGATATCAGTCCCCTCTGGGAAAGGATACCCTCCCGCACGATGGCGCTGCGCATCCGAAAAAGGGACGACGTACCCCTCAGGGACTGGCTTCCTTCGAGGGATTCTGTTAGCTTCCCGGCCTATGAAATGTCCATGTGGTTCCGAAAAAACGTATGCTCAATGTTGTGGTCTTTATCATTCTGGCGAAATGCTAGCACCAACGCCTGAAGCGTTGATGCGTTCGCGCTATTCCGCTTTTGCCAAGAATCAAATGCAGTACCTGCGCGACACAACAGATCCGCAAACTTTGGATTCCATCGATGATGAAGCCAACAAAGAATGGGC
>CAMLMF010000339.1 GCA_946480995.1 uncultured Bdellovibrio sp.
CGTACCATCGACACCCACGTTTTTGGATTACGCAAGAAGTTAGGTGAGTGGGGAGACCGCATTGAGACTATCCGCGGGGTAGGATATAGGGTTAAAGTAGATATCGCATGAAGCGATTTGTAAGATTCCCTTGGCGAGTATATTGGAAGTTTTTTTTCTATCAGTTGATAGCGTTTAATATTTTATCCATCGCAGTGATTTCTGTGATTGATGTGCGCTACAGAGTCCAACCGTTTGTCTATAACGAAGCCCTTTTAAATTTCTTTGTGTTCAGTATTTTCGTGGCGGCGTTGACCTCGTATCGTTTTACTCGTCCGATTTACCGTGTCATCTTAAAAGCGTTACGCATTTCAAGCAAAAAAGTGTACGGCGATCTGGTCGATCCGAATCAGGAAGACGATCTTTTAGATGATGAATTGGACGATATTTCTGAACTCGACGTGGCCTTAAATCACATCCACCGCAAGATGAAAAAGCGCAAAGCGCAGTTCCTGCAAGCGCAAGAAGAGTCCCAGGCCTTCATGAGTGCTGTCGCGGAAGGCTTAGTCAGCGTCAGCTTGGATGAAAAGATTTTGTACTTTAATTCGCAATTTGCGGCGCAATTCTTGTCCAATGAACAAGTCAACGCGCCGATTTTACGACTTAAAGATGCGATTCGTTCTTCAGACGTTTTAGAAGGTTTCGCCAACACCATCCAAAGTGGCAAAGTGCATCGTTTTACCGTGAAGCTAAACACTTTGGTCGATGCGGCCCCGCGCTTTTTTGCTGTGTCAGTGAATCCGATTCGCAATGAAAAAACCAAAGAAATCTATGCGATCGTGGGGATTTTCCATGACATCACCGAACTAAAAAAAGTGGAACAGATCCGCATTGATTTCGTCGGCAATGCTTCACACGAATTGCGGACTCCTTTGACGTCGATCAAGGGCTACGTGGACACCTTGCAAGAAGATGTAAAAACAGGGCAGCTTGAGCAAGCGGGCAAGTTCTTAAATATAGTTTCGCGCAATATCGATCGCTTGATGGACTTGGTGAATGATCTTTTAAGTTTAAGCACTTTGGAATCCCATGGCGAACTGAAGCTAGAACTTATCCACCCCCTGCAGATTTCCGAGCACATTCTTGCCGAGATGGCCGTACTTGCCGCAGAAAAAAATATCTCTATTCGCGTGATCGGTGAGGTCGCGCCATTTATGGCCGACGCGCACAAGGTCGAACAAGTTTTAAGAAATCTCGTTTCCAACGCGATCAAATTCATTCCCCACGGCAGATCTGTGCAGATCCGTTGGGAAGGTAATCCTGCTCAGAATGTTATTTTACGTGTGATCGATGATGGTCCAGGAATTCCAGTTGAACATTTAGATCGTCTGTTTGAACGCTTCTATCGAATTGATAAAGGTCGCACCCGCGATGCAGGTGGTACGGGCTTGGGTCTGGCGATTGTGAAACATATCATGCAAAGTCACGGGGGCTCGGTGGCAGTGCGAAGTGCGCCAGACCAGGGCTGTGAGTTTATCTGTACGTTTCCAGTGAAGTAAAATAAACTAGCAGCACAAGCTATCAAGCAAAGGCTGCGAGTTATGCTCTACGGAAACGAATCCATTTCCCACTATACCAAAAGTAATATTGCTGTGTGGATGTCCATGGCTTTGCAGGCCGGTGTTTTGAACATCGGCGGCTTTATGGCATGCCATCGTTTTGTTTCCCACGTGACAGGCTTTGCGACCTTCTTTGGTTATGAGTTAAGTGAGCCGGATCAGGCGCAACATGCCTGGGGGATGTTGGCGGTGCCCTTATTTTTCCTGTTCGGTGCCATGCTAAGCGGTTATTTGGTCGACCTGCGCTTAAAATTGCACAAAAAACCACGCTATTATGTGACCTTTGGCGTGATATTTTTTCTGACATTAATTGTCGGTGTGGGCGGCGCTTTGGGATACTTCGGAACGTTCGGCGAGCCTTTGGAGCTTTCCCGCGATTATACCTTGTTGATTCTTTTGTGTCTGATCTGTGGCATTCAAAATGGAACGATTGCCACGGTTTCAAAGTCGGTGATTCGCACCACGCACTTAACCGGGATCACTACAGATTTGGGTATCGGGTTGGTGCGCCTGTTAAATCGCCGGGCTCTGGATGGGCAGATTGAAAATGAGCAGAACGCAGTTCTGATGCGCGTTGGAATTATTTTCTTTTTCGGATTGGGCTCGGTTTTGGGCGGATTTGCCTTCCGGGCTTTTGGTTACGGAGGCTTTTTAATTCCCGTGTTTACTTCGGGTTTGCTGTTCTGGGCGATGCTTTATTTTCAGATATTTGGGAAGCAAAGACACCACGCAAAAAATTGAAATCTGCCAAGGCTCGCACTATAATGTTGCGGCATGATTACAGAAGTACATCCTTTTTATAAGCATTTTTCTGAAGTTTATGGGGCGCGCTGGCCGGCGCTTTTTCAAGCCCTGCAAAATCGCGAACACCAAGTGGCGCGGCGAAATTTACTAAGCCCCGTCGAAAATATCGCAGCAAAAAAGTGGCACAGCTTTACCGAAAAACCCGA
Organism: uncultured Bdellovibrio sp.; assembly: GCA_946480995.1. The sequence goes on from CAMLMF010000339.1 coordinate 2,549, forward strand.
GCTGCCAGGCAGTTATTGGATTCCTGCGGGGGAACATTTCACCCCAGAACGTAACGCTGATGAACTGTTAGATGTCTATGTCATGGACCCAGCCAGTGTGATGGTGGCAAAGGCCCTCGAAGTGCAAGCCGGTGATCGCGTATTGGATATGTGCGCAGCCCCCGGGGGGAAAAGTCTGATCTTGATAGAGGTTTTGGCCGAAGAGGGCGAAATTTTCTGCAACGACATGTCGCCAGAACGTCGCGAGCGTTTAAAAAAAGTCATTCAACAATACGTTCCGCGCCATGTGCGGGACCGCGTGTGGGTGACGGGTAAAGACGGTGTGCAATTTGGTTTAAAGGAACCAGCAGGATTTGATCGTATCTTGCTGGATGCCCCTTGTTCGGGGGAACGTCATATCTTAGAAAACACCACAGCCCAAGAAGAGTGGAGCCCTCGGCGCACGGAACACTTGGCAGCCCGCCAGTACGCATTGTTGGCCGCTGCATTTTTAGCAGTGAAACCGGGTGGGCGCATTGTCTATTCAACGTGTTCAATCAGTCCTGATGAAAACGATGGCGTGGTACAAAAGCTATTAAAAAAGAAAAAAACAGCGGTAAAGCTTTTAGAAGCGCCGTTAGGTGTGGGGGGTGAACGCACGGAAGCGGGCGTTGCCTATTTGCCCGATCGTTGTGGTTTCGGGCCTTTATATTTTGCGGTGATCGAAAAAACTTAAAGTGCGGATTAGTTGTCGTTCTTTTGACGGAATTTATGCAGGCGGTATTCTTCCAAAGTCAAAAAGCCATAGGTTTTTTTGCGGAAGATTTCAATGGTGTCAGCTTCGATGTCAAACACGATATCGTTAATGAACTCTAAAGGAATGTTGCCGGATTTCATCAGTTGCAGCGTGTACAGGTGAACAACGCGATTGATAAAATCGTTGGTCTTTTCCTTCATGTTTGAAGTTTCTTGCAGCTGCGTTTCGACAATTTTGATCAGTGTTTCTATATTCATCGTTTATTTTATCGGATTTCTTTTTACGAACCTGAGCGTAACTAATAGAAATTTGGCCCAAGGGATGAGAGACTCGACACTATGAAAGCCCTGACTCAGCAAGAACTTCAGCATTTTGTCGCGTATTTTGCTCCGATTTTAGACGGAGCCCAATTGCAAGAGGTCTTGG
>CAMLMF010000340.1 GCA_946480995.1 uncultured Bdellovibrio sp.
GATATATTTTTCGTCCGACCAGAGCAGACGGCGAATCCCTTTGAATTCGCTATAGTAACTTTCCGCATCGATCTTCCACATGTTTTGATTTTGGTAAGAGCCCTTCGCAAATCGTCGCGCCATGTGTTCTAAGGACTTTTGCAAAGGCAAGATCGCGTTATCTAAACTAATTCTTAAGCTTTCAGCATGAATCTGACCAATACCACGGTTTCTTTCCTGATCGCGCAAAACCAAAAGCTGCCAGATAAGGAGCGAAGAAAGGATGCCGACCGCGACCACATAATAGGGCACTAATATACGCGACCGCTTCATGCGCAATTTCATGTCGCGATGACTTTGCCACATAAAGAAGACAGCCAAAAAGATAAAAGAGATCGAAGTATGTACTGCCATCCGTGAAAAGCTGCCAAGACCATATTCGGAGTTAAACCCAAGAATGTATCCGCCAATGCTGGTCATTCCGAAGCCACATACTAACGATGATCCTGCAAAAACAAAAATTTGATATTTGTATCCAGTCCCGCGCAGATACGACAACCAGCCCAAAATAGCCAAACACGTTGCGGTGCTAATCGCCATCCTTCCAGGATAGGCAACTCCGACACCATAAAAGGGTGTAATAAAAAGACTGTCGACCCCTAAAGAAACGCCAAAAAAGTATTGCAGAAGGGTCACTGACGTTAACAAAATAACTGGAATCGCCAACATTTTTGCGATTACTTTAAAACGAGATTCCGAGAGCAGCAAGCCCACAGACAAAGCGGTAAAACAGAGGGCCGTATTAAACAACATCGGCGCCATGTTGGGACGAATTTGAATCAGAGCAACATTGCGAAACACCCACGCAAACATAACTACCACGGCATTAATAAGAACCGCGGTGGGCAAAACAAAATGTAAATATCGAGAAGCTATTGGACTAGTGGATGACACGAGTTACACCAATGATACCTTTGATTTTCTGAATCTCATAGATAGCTTGGTTCAATTGACTAGAGTCCCGAACACTCACTTCAAAGTTACAGATAGCTTTTTTATCTTTGGTGGTCCGAATTTGTGCCGACTGAATGTTAATCCCCTGCTGCGCGAAGGCCTCAGACATTAACTTCAAAAGACCTGGAACGTCCTGCGAAATGATTTTTAAGCGCACAATGCGCTCTTGCCCTTCACCGGCGTGTTTCACATTCCAGACAACATCCACTTTGCGCAATTGATCAAATTCAAACGCTTTACGACAATCACTGCGATGAATTGTAATGCCACGTCCCCGACTGATAAAGCCGACAATAGGATCGCCAGGAATCGGATGACAGCATTTTGCATAATGCACCAGCACATCATCCATACCATCAACGCTAATTAACGAATTCGTTTTTCGCGTTTTCTGTGTGGCAGCCTTAAAAACTTTCTCCATGAAAGTGGAGTCATCGGTTTTCGCAGCTTCTTTCGCGATATTTTCTGGAGATAATCTTTCGACGAGGATTCGAGTCTCTAACTTACCATAACCGACTGTCACATACAGTTCGTTGATATCGGCGATACCATGATCTTTTAAATATTCATCAAATGCAGGGCCTTTAAGATATTTTACGGCCGCCATACCGAACTTGCGGAATTCTTTTTCCACCAACTCTTTACCCAGCATGATCGCGCGGCGACGTTGTTCTTCTTTTACGAAGGCGCGGATTTTTGATTTGGCTTTATTAGTGACTGCAAACTTAAGCCAGTCTTTCGACGGCACCTGGGTTTTCGAAGTAATAACTTCGACCGAATCCCCATTTTGCAATTGATAGCGTAACGGCACCATCTTGCCATTCACGCGAGCACCGACAATTTGATTTCCTAATTCGGTATGAACTGCATATGCAAAGTCGACCGGGGTTGCGCCTTCTGGGAATTCACGCACATCCCCGGTCGGAGTGAAAACGTAAATCTCTGTTTCAAACAAATCGGTCTTAACGGTGTCCAGGAATTCATCGGGACTGCGCACCTGTTGATGCCACGTCACCAAATCCCGTAACCAGTCCGCCTGTTGGAAATCGGAATCATCCAGCATCTTACCGCGCTCTTTATACTTCCAATGGGCGGCGATCCCGCGCTCGGCGATCAAATGCATCTCTTGTGTACGAATTTGAATTTCAATGCGCTCCCCGCCGGGACCAATCACGGTCGTATGCAGAGATTGATAATTATTGGCCTTCGGCATCGCGATGAAATCTTTGAAACGACCTGGAATGGGTTTCCAGCGCGAATGCACCAACCCTAAAGCGGCATAACATTCAGCGACGTTTTCAACTAAAACACGGAATGCCAGAACGTCGAACACTTGATCGTAATCGATCCCGCGCGACTGCATTTTTCTGTAAATGGACCATAAATGCTTTGAACGACCAAAGACGTCGAATTTAAAACCGGCCTTCTGCAGGTCTTTGGAAAGCATGCTTTTAACTTCTTCGATATAACGATTTTGCTCGGCTTCAGTTTTCTTAATTTGTTGTACTAGTTGATAGTACATATCCGGGCGATAATAGCGGAAGCACAAGTCTTCCAGCTCAATCTTTAAAGAACTAATACCCATGCGGCCAGCAAGAGGACAGTAAATTTCTAAGGTCTCAAGGGCGATGCGCTCTTGTTTTTCAAAGGGCATAAAGTTGAGCGTGCGCATATTGTGCAAGCGATCCGCCAGCTTCACTAAAACGACGCGCACGTCTTTACCCATGGCCACGATCATCTTGCGAATATTTTCGCCTTGTTTTTCGTGACTGTTTTTAAATTTCATCTGACCGATTTTTGTAACACCATCGACAAGCATCGCGATGACATCACCGAACTCGCGGCGAATGTCTTCTAACGTGGCGTGAGTGTCTTCGACCGTGTCATGCAAAAGACCTGTGGCAATCGTATCTAAATCCAAGTGCAAGTCCGCTAAGATCGCCGCCACCGAAAGCGGATGAGAAATATAAGGTTCTCCAGAGCGACGAATTTGTCCTTCATGGGCTTTTTCCGAAAAGGCATAGGCTTTTTCGATGACTTTTAAATCGGCATTTGGATAGAAATTGCGAATTCGCGCCAGAAGATCATCGACGGTTTTAACGGGCTTCTGGATATCACTTTCGCTCAGAACTTGCTGCATATTAAATAAGCTTACCCGAGAGGCCAAGGACCTCCAACTAAGTTTTGGACAAGGTCTTGACTTTAGCTAGGATTTCGCCGAATCGAGGGGTCTTAAATTAAAAAACCCATATCCTTATGAGATATGGGTTTTGACATTTAAAAACGATGGAAAAAGTCTTATTTATTAAGGTCTTTTTCGATTTGACGAAGTGCTTCGCTGTGCTCAAGAACTTCCGTGTAACCGACGTTACCGATAGCCACTTCACGCAATGCACTTACGATATATTTGTTGCTACGAGTAGATACAGTGGCTTCTGCACCTTTAAGAAGTTGCTTGGCTCTTTTTGCGACCATCAATACAAGAGCGAATCTATTTGGAACTTTTTCTAAGCAATCTTCGACAGTTACGCGAGCCATTGAGCCTCCAGAAAGTCTTTATAACAAAAGCAGATCCGGCCAAACTAACCCTAAGCTAGCAATTTTTCAACGATTTTTTTGAATTCTGCGTAGGATTGCTCAAAGTTATCATTCACGATCTGAAAATCAAACTTTGAGGCCTCAAGGATCTCTTTT
>CAMLMF010000341.1 GCA_946480995.1 uncultured Bdellovibrio sp.
CACCGAAAAGATCTTTATGGAAGAGCTCTGACAGTGCTATAGTGGGGCTTCTTTTTTATTGCCAAGGGGCCTTGTCTGAATCCATCTGAATTTAAATCCTTACCTCTGTCGTCAAACCTTCTTCGTGTCATCGAAGAGATGGGTTTTACCCAAATGACGCCGATTCAGGCCGCAAGCATCCCGCACTTATTGGCTGGCAAAGATCTGATTGGTCAATCGCAAACGGGCAGCGGGAAGACCGCCGCATTCATAATTCCGATCCTGCAAAAAATAGAAGTGGCTGAATTAATGCCGCAGGCTTTGATTCTTTGTCCGACACGGGAATTGTGTGATCAGGTTTTAAAAGAATGTCGTAAGTTTTCAAAGGCTTTCCCGGGGTTGCAAGCCGTTGCTTTGGTTGGCGGGCAGCCTTATCCCCCGCAAATTCAGGCATTGCAAAGAGGCGCTCAAGTTTTGGTAGGAACACCAGGGCGCACGATTGAGATGTTAAAAAATGGCCACGCGCAAGTAAGTGCCTTAAAGTTTTTGGTCTTAGATGAAGCCGATCGTATGCTTGACGAAGGTTTCGCTGACGAAATGTCAGCGATTATGGACGAGCTGCCAAAGACTCGACAAACTGTGTTTTTTTCTGCGACCTTTCCCGAGGGAATCGAAAAGCTTTCACGCAAATATCAAAAAAATGCAGAGCGCGTGACCATTGATAAAGATGCACAAGAATCTCTTAAAATTGAACAATATCTTTACGATTCAGAAAGTGAACACAAGGTTGATACCTTGATTCGTATATTGCAACGCCATCCTTCGGAGTGCACTTTGGTTTTCTGTCGGATGAAGTCAACAGTTGATGAGATCGGCAGTCTGCTTGCAAAATTTAAAGTCAGCGCCAACGTTTTGCACGGGGACTTGTCGCAGCCTGAGCGCGATCGTGCGACTTCTTTATTTAGAAATGGCAGCACGCGCATTTTAGTCGCCACCGATGTGGCAGCACGCGGTCTTGATATCGACACCTTAGAATTGGTCGTGAATGTTGATTTGCCCGTAACGCCGGATGTGTACATACATCGCATTGGTCGAACGGGGCGAGCTGGGCGCAAGGGGACGGCTGTGTCTATTGCTACGGCCTTTGAAGCGATCAAGATTCAAGAAATTGAAAAAGCCACGGGCGTAAAGATGATTCGTCAGAAGCTGGGTTTTGATAATCAGTTGGGTTTAGGACGAGAGTTTCAAACAACACGCATGAAGACCGTGCAAATTTCTGGCGGCAAATTAGATAAGCTCCGTCCCGGCGACATTCTGGGGGCATTGACTTCAGGTCCCCAGGCCTTAGCTGGGACTGATATCGGTAAAATAGAAATATTTGAACGCTACAGTCTTATTGCGATCTCATCTTCATTGGCCGATAAGGTTTTAAAGAAGCTTGCGAACTCAAAAATCAAAGGTTCTAAGTTTAAAGCTTTCTTGCTTTAAGCCCCTTCGTCAAAATTTTAGACACTTTTCTAAGTGCTGGAATAAACTTCTCCATCGAAGTGCCGTCTTTCGGCAGATAAAAAGTAAATACTTCGCAACAGTATTAGGATTCTTTGTTAAGTCGATCTTAACTGGAAGTCTTGTTTAAAATACCTTATGTTCCCACAGCGCAAGAACATTGATTCGTTTATCGGAGTGACAATGAAAAGCCTTTTAGTGTTGGCCATTATGTCGGGTTTGTTGGTTTTCGGAACCTATGCAAATAGATCCGTGAACTCTGTGAAACCTAAAGTCCTTGTGGGCTATAAAATTAAATAAGGAAATTCTGATATGAAAAGTATTATTTTTGTTTTGCTTAGTTTGTGTGTCGTTTCTGCGAATGCAGCAGGCACTGTGGGTTTGAAATCTGAATCAACACGTATGGTGTGTCAGAATCAAGGGATCAATTCGTTTTCGATTGTATTTGCAAACTTCGCTGACGGTCACTCTGGTCTGTATTTGAAAATCGGTTCCGAGTTCAGAGGTATTCCAGCGATCTATCAAGAAATGGCTGTCACGCAAGAGTTGGGTTACACGACGACGATCTATGAATCGAATGACTATACTCTTAGCTATTATTCTTTCGCTGCGAATAAGAAGTCGGAACTTGTGAAAAAAGACGGCACTGTTAAAGTTCAGTGTGTTTCTACTTACGAATAAACTCGGTTTTGAAAAGATTCTTTTAGAAAAGCCCCTCCGTGATGAGGGGCTTTTTTTTGAAAAATGTACTGCGAGGCCCCTTAAAATCTTGCTGCAATTTCATTAATTTTACGTAATGCTTGCTGCGCTATCTGGCCTCAGGGCCATGGCCAAGGAGGCCCTAATGCGGATCAGACAAGTTGGTTTTTCGTCGCGCCTGAAGGCCCATAGAAAGCTTCTGACGTTAGAAACTCTTAAGTTCATCGTCGAGTTTCTTAAAGATCGCGACGCGCGAATGGCCGCACTGCGGTCGGGGGTTCCTGAAGCATATGCTTCACGGCAAGGAGCCTGGCTTAAAAAGCATCCTATAGTTTTAGCGGCCTTAGAGAACGAATTAGACGATCGCGAAATGCTTCGCTTGCAAAAAGCGCTGCTTGAAATCGACAAACAAATCGAAGTTTGCAAAGAGTTGCTGGGACTGCAGGAGTTTTAGTAAACAATACTAAGTATGTTTGTGAATTTTAGTATTACTCTGGTGTGACCAGAAATGTTTTCTCGAGGGAAAAATCGCCAAAATATGAATTTTAGTCGCCCCAGATAATAAGTCCCCCTTGCTAAAAATTCCGAACCGGCTTATTTATTAAGGATCGGGAGTTATAAATGAAAACAGACACGAACGTTTTGGCAAGCTTTCTAAGAACTCATCGCGAACAATCCGGAATTTCTCAAGCAGAGGTCGCGAAGAAGTTGGGCTATTCAACACCGCAATTTATTTCTAATTGGGAGCGCGGACTTTCTGCTCCACCGTTTAATGCATTAAAAAAACTAGCGACCCTTTATAAAGTGGACGCAGATGAACTTTTTCAGGTTTTGCTTGAGACGAAATTGGACGAAGTTGCGAAAGATATGCGCGATAAGTTTTACGGCAAGGCAAACTGAGGTTGAATCGGCGATCTTTGTTGGACGCGCTTTGAGTGTCCTGTCGGGTGCAGAAAGCTGGACAAGAATTAATCGCTAGTGGAATAATTTAGTTACTTCTTTTTGAGTGGTAGGTGGACGTGTTAAATTTAAATCCAAGGTTCAGTAAGCAAGTAGAGCCATCTTTAAAGGTGATTTTAGATGACCCTGAAAATAAGTTGCTTTTTCAGGCGCTGGAGCGCTTTGCTGAGGTTTTAAGACGATATGGACACATTGTAAGTATTTACAGTAGTGGTTCGCTGCTTAAACTTTCTGATACTACTTCCGAAAAGAAGGTGGCCATTCGTACCTTTTTCGAAAATTTGGCTGACTGGATGGAGCCGGAGGCCGGAAGTCCAGAGATCATTAAAGTTGATCTCGAAAAAGAAAAAACTTTTTTGAGAAGAGCTTTTAGTCATCACGGTTTATGGATGCACGAAGATTTTTGGAATACTTTGACCGAGGGGCAAGTCATCGAGTTCTATGGGACGGATGGTGTCCAGCTTTATCGCAACATCAACTTCTTTGATTTTTGTAGCTACTCCCTTCTCGATATTTCTGTTTTTGAATGGTATAATTTATG
>CAMLMF010000342.1 GCA_946480995.1 uncultured Bdellovibrio sp.
TTCGCGAAAGTAAAAATATTTTGCAGAACGAACGCGGTTTTCCACCTCCTCCGCATTTTCGACCGCAACCAAACTTCCGTCCGAATGAACGTCCCGATGATCCTCCGCCAATGCCACCTCCCCATGAATTCATGGGTCCTGGTGATGGGCCTCCACAGCCTGGTGGTCCGGGCGGTCCGCCGCCGCGCGGGTTTATGCCTCCGCCGCCACAACCACGCGCGGATATGTGGATCGTTTTCACCAATGGTTTGATTTTAAATAACAGTCCTAATGCGAACTGGGATTTGAATTGGGCAGAGTTGCCTAAACCTAAAGAAGTAAATCGTCTTGTCACGCAAGAAGACTTTTTACGTCTGAAATCTTCCGTATCCGTAATTAAGTTAAATTATCCGCAAGATATTTACCTGGTCGTACGCGAGACAAAGCGAGCATTCTTAGGTCCATTGTTCTTAACTCAAGCAATTTTAACGGCGACGATGATTATTATCGCCTTAGCCATCGCGCTAGCTTTTATGTTTTTCTATCTGCACCGCAAATCGCAAGAGGCAAGGTCGGTTTTGCGTCGTTTGGAACAAGGTGACCTCAAAGCACGTTTTGAAATTCGCCGCTTTGATGAGTTTGGCGAATTGATGCTGGATTTCAATCGCATGGCGGAGGAGATCGAAACCTTGGTCGGACGCATTCATAGCACCGAGAAAAAGCGCAAAGAACTTTTGCAAGAGCTGGGACATGACTTGCGCACACCACTAACGGGTTTAAAAACTAATTTTGAAACTTTGCAAGTTCATCACGAAAGACTTAGTGCGAAGGATAAGACAGAAATGTTCACTAGCCTAAGTGGCGAAATCACTTACTTACAAGATTTAATTGAAAAACTTATGACCATCGCTTCTTTGGATGAGCCTCATTACAAAGCTTCAACCGAAGAAGTCGATCTGGTCGAGATTCTGAGCCAAGAAGTGCAAATGCGCCAGAACACCCACGGCAATACTTTAACTTGGACTTTACAAAACAACTTGCACACAAACAGACCCGCTAAGGTTTTAGGTGATGGACATTTATTGTTAAGACTTTTACGTAACGGTCTGGACAATGCTTCCCGCTATGCAAATTCCACGGTGAAAGTAAATGTCACCGTAGAGTCACAAAGTGTGCGAATTTATATCTCTGATGATGGTCCTGGTTTAGAACAGAATGCGATTGAAAGTTTCGGCAAACGTCGTGAATTCCAAGGTCGACGCATTACGAAGAACGGACACTTTTCGTTGGGTCTTGGCGCGGTGATTATGAACGCCATAGCCCAGCTTCATAACGGAGCCATCGGTATTCTCAATGTCTACGAGGGCGCTGAACGTAAAGGGGCAATGCTTGTGATTGAACTGCCTTTGGCGCCATAGTCTAGATAATCACTTCCGCATGCGGCCTAAAAAGTTCGAAGGCAAAGATTTGCGGCTTGGGCTTAGCAAAGCTGTGTTCGTAGCGTCGGCCTTTGCGGGCGCAGGATGCGCGAACCGATGGCCGAAGGCCAGCGGCCGCAATTGAGCATGGATGCGTGACGACCGAAGGACGCAGCTTTGCTAAACCCAAGCCGCAAATCCCTCGCGCTCGCACGCTTTACCCGCCGCCTGCGAAAAAGGTACGGCGTACCTCCTAAAGGTTTCTGCGGTATTGTCCGCCGACTTCGTAAAGAGCCTCGGTCATTTGGTAAAGGCTGCAATATCTTGCGGCCTTCATCAAAGCAGCGAAAATGTTCCCACCGCTTAACACCGTTTCCTTTAGCTTTTGCAACTGCGCCGCGGACTGGTCGGCGTGGTCTTGCTGGTACTTTTGCACGTTGCTTAACTGCGCGTTCTTTTCTTCGTAAGAAGCACGAGCTAATTCAATTTTTGGCGGGATGTACCCGTCGACCATAGTTTTTGGATCGATGAATGTATTCACACCAATAATTGGCAAAGTGCCATCGTGTTTAAGGCGCTCGTAATACAAGGACTCTTCTTGAATTTTTGACCGTTGGTATTGAGTTTCCATTGCACCCAAGACACCACCGCGTTCGCTGATCTTCTTGAATTCATTAAGAACTGCTTCTTCAACCAGATCCGTTAGCTCTTCCATAAAGTAAGAACCCTGCATTGGGTTTTCATTCATGGTCATGCCAAATTCACGATTGATGATAAGCTGAATCGCCATGGCACGACGGACAGATTCTTCTGTTGGTGTCGTGATCGCTTCATCATAGGCATTAGTATGCAAGCTATTGCAGTTGTCATAGATCGCAAGCAATGCCTGCAAAGTCGTACGAATGTCGTTAAAGTCGATCTCTTGTGCATGCAGTGAGCGACCTGAAGTCTGAATGTGGTATTTAAGCTTTTGCGAGCGATCATTAGCCTTATACAGATCACGCATTGCCACCGCCCAAATACGGCGCGCGACACGTCCAAGCACAGAGTATTCAGGATCTAGACCGTTACTAAAGAAGAACGACAAGTTCGCGGCAAAATCATCAACATTCAAACCCCGTGACAAATAGTATTCCACAAACGTGAAACCATTCGACAGTGTAAACGCCAATTGAGAAATCGGATTCGCCCCAGCTTCCGCAATATGGTAGCCAGAAATACTGACAGAATAGAAATTTCTGATTTTACTTTTCACGAAGTATTCTTGAATATCCCCCATCATCTTCAAAGCGAAGTTGATAGAGAAAATACACGTATTCTGCCCCTGATCTTCTTTTAAGATGTCCGCTTGAACAGTGCCACGCACCTGTTGCAGCGTCCAGTTGGCGACGTCATTCCATTCTTGTTCAGAAAGTTTACGGCCCAATTCTTTTTCTTTTTTCTCAACCTGCTGATCAATCGCCGTGTTGAAATAAAAAGCCAAAATCATGGGTGCTGGACCATTGATCGTCATACTGACAGAGGTATTTAGATTAATAAGATCAAAGCCCGCATAAAGCTTTTTCATATCGTCCAAAGTACAAATGCTGACGCCGGACTCCCCGACTTTACCGAAGATATCAGGACGCGCGTTGGGATCCTGGCCATACAAAGTCACAGAGTCAAAAGCTGTCGACAGGCGATGAGCTGTTTCACCTTTGGTCAGATAATGGAAACGACGGTTGGTTCTTTCCGGCGTTCCTTCACCTGCGAACATGCGCTTAGGATCTTCATCGGCGCGCTTTAACTGGAACACACCGGCAGTGTAAGGGAATTCGCCGGGAACGTTTTCCAATTTCAAATATTTAAAGCGATCGCCCCAGTCTTTAAACTTAGGCACCACCACACGACGAATTTTTGTGCCGGACAAAGATTCACGCACCAAACTTTGGCGCAATTCTTTATCACGGACCTTAAAGACCAATTCGTCTTGAGAGTACGTTTCAATCAACTGATCGAAATTTTTAAGCTGTTCTAATTCTTCTTGCGTAAAGTCAGCACTAAGATCGGCTTCAACTTTTTTAACGGTGTCAGGGCTTGTTCCTAATAACGGGGCCAGCTTATGCAAGCCGCCTAGTTTTGAAGCCTTTTCCGCCAACACATCGGTGCGTTTTTTATATTTATGCACCGTGGATACGATCTCTGCTAAATAACTTTGGCGATCGGCTGGGATGATCCCGTGTTCTTCTGCAGACAAGATTGTCGCTTTGAATTTTGGGTCCACAGCCCAGAAACCTTTTTGATGGG
>CAMLMF010000343.1 GCA_946480995.1 uncultured Bdellovibrio sp.
AAGCTTGCCTTGCTTATCAAAGGATTCAACTTTGATTGGCAAATAATCAGATGCCGAAATATAACTGACGACTTTTGTGTAACTGCCTGATGTTCCACTGACGTCACTTTCAACAACATAATATTTTTTGCCGGCGATTTCTGCTTCCTTTTTAAGTATACTTTCCGCGCCTTGTTCGCGATTGAAATCAAAATCTTCCACGCTCAGCTCGGACCCTAAGATCCCACCTTGGCCACTTTCACCAGTTAGGCGGCGAGTTTGTTTTGAAGAAGGCAGGTAAATCCACTTTTCTTCTTTGTCGTCTTTTAGTGTTGCCAGCAACGCTGTGTCTTTCAGATCTTGCGGTTTTTGCATGCGCACTAAAAGATAGTGTTCTTTCTTAGCCGGGCTTAAACGCCAGATTTTCATTTGGCGATCTTTGCTGGAACCATCGGCTTCGATGATTTTCATATTGATCACGAACTCTTCGTCTTTTGAACTTAAACGCTGAGCCATCTCTTTGCCGATGGACTGAGTTGTTGCAGTTTGCGCCTGGGTCAAGCTCGGTGCCAGAGAAAAGCACAAAACCAATATGAACGAAGCTGCTGTTGCCATGACTTTCTCCTTCTTGACACTGAGGGGGGCCAGTAACCACGGGCAGCTTTTAAGCAGCGTAGGTAATAAAACCAAATCGCCGACCAAACCCGCCAACATAGATAAAAGCATATAAAATCCAAAGATGCGATTCATCGCAAAGTAAGACGCCATAAATACAGAAAAGCCCGCCAAAAGGGTCATGCTAGAAATCAAACAAGGGTTGCCTTCGCGCCACAAGGTTCTTTCAATTTCAAGATCTTTTGATTTTGCATTTTTTTGAAATGCGCGCAAACGCTCTAATAAATAAACAGTGTTGTTAAATGCCAACCCTAATGCGATAGAAAAAATAATCGCTACGCTGGGTTTGATCGGTGTTTCTGAAACCGCCAGGAATCCCAGCAGGGCCGCGGGCGGAACCAAGTTAGGAATGCACGCCACCAAGGCCCAGCGCAAAGATCTAAAAACGAAAATCAGAACTAAACAAATAGCCGCCATGGACTGCCAAAATCCAAAAATCAACTCGTGAGAAAGATCATTGTTTAAGTGATGAATGGTCGATCCCATGCCCGTCACTTCGACGTGCATCGCCGGAAATCGCTCTTGGGTTTTCGCTTGGATGCTATTAACTAAGGCGTGCAACTCATTTCCCGGTAAATCCCGCGTGCGAATAGAAACACGCGTGTTGGCAGAGTCCGTTGTCAGGAAGTTTTTTAAGGGGCTGTTGCTAGCTAAGGAATATAAAAAGAATACCTCTGCGATCGAAGAACGACTTGCCGGTAAACGGGAGCTATGTAAGTTTGCAGCGGCGACTAAGTCTGGCAATCCCACAACGCTGCCGACACCGTTCATGCTGCGCAATTCATTTAAAAAAGAATCTAAATTCCCGAGCAACACAGGGTCATTCCATACGTCAGCACCCCCTTTGATTTCTACATCAATAGGGATCATCCCACCCAGCTCCTTGTCGATCATTTCCGTGGATAAACGGACTTGATGGTTTTGTGGCAAGTCATCAAACAAACGCGCAGACCACGACAGGTGTTGTCCCTTTAACGCCAAGGCGGAACATACTAAGATGACCAAGAAGGCCCAAACGCCAGATCTGCGGAATAGGTAAAGTCCCCAGCGGGCTTTTTTCCACGCCCAGATTCGTGCCACAGGTTCGGGCAAGAAGTGTAATAAAGGATAAAGCAGGATCGTTGTCACCACCCAGCCTAAAACGATGGCACCTGCGGCAGTGACTCCATAGTCACGAATCAATGGAACCTTCACCGTCAATAGTGCTAAGAACCCGATCATCGTAGTGGTGGATGCAAAAAAGTTGGGACCCAGTAACGTCTTGAATGTGTAGTTGACTAGCGAAGTGTGATCAAGATGCGGCTGATTTTTGCGTTCTTCGGTTAAGCGTAAAAGGGTGTGTATCACAAGCGAAACAACATCCACCGTCGTCAGAATTGGAATTGTGCTTGAAAGGATTGAAAACGGATAATTGGCTAAAGCCATCACGGCCAAGGTCAGAATATTTGCACAGACAATAATAATAAAAGAAATAATTAACGGAGACCAATTTTTAAAAATCAAAGCCAGAACAAAAAAACAGGCGATAAAACCAAGAACAACAAAGTTGCGAATTTCCCTTTGTAAAAGAAGGCCCACATCTGTTTGCACGGCTGGAGTTCCGCCAATTTCAACTTTTGCAAAGGGCAAGGCTGCTCTGGCTGTTACTTCGAGGTTTTCACGCAAATGCTTCAGCGCTTCGGTGTCGAGTGATTCTATCGTCACAATCACCGAGGCAATTTTAGCATCTTTCGAAATCAACGTTGGCGAAATAAGAGGATTGTTTAAGGTTTCGGTGGACCATTTTTCAGGGGACAAGTTTTTTAACAAAGGCCCAACACTTAGACTATTGTCACTGTTTATTGCACTTTGCACGGTGGCTAAGCTTAATGTCGATTTCACACCAGGAAAGTGCACCAACAGATCTGTGAGCTTTTCTAAACTTTCAATACTTTCTTTTTTAAACCAGGTCTCGCTGTTTCCTGAAAGCTTTGCTGTAATGATAAACGGTTGAGCCTCAGAAAGTTGAAAGACTTGACGAGTGTGTTCATCGCGCTGCAGGCGCGGGTTATCGTGGGGTAAGAACTGTTTAAGGCTGTACTGTGTTTTCAGTTGGGGAAGAACGAACAGACTTAGAATCGTTAAAGAGAAGATTAAAAGTAACGCAAAGATGGAGATCTTTTTGACGTTATTTTCAACATTGGTGTCGACAGATTTTTTTTCGTGCATGCTTTGTCTTCTTTCGATTCTTTATAAATAACTTACTTTAGATTTTTATTTTAAAGCCGTATCTTAAAAGCATGGTGGTTAAAACAATGATGAGAAATTTATCGGTCGGCCTTCTGACAATCTTAACATCTTCGCACGCATTTTCGCTTTCACAAATTAATTCAGAGTTTGAATTAGTACTTCCTAGACAGTTTCAAGAACATTTGATCGATAATGCCTGGGAAACCTTTGTGGGCAGGGAATTTCAAGGGAACTGGCAATTTTCTGATCAACAGATGGTCTCCCAAGGAGTGCCCGTCCAGCTGAAAGGCGTGAATCTGAATATGAGGACCTATCTGCAAAAGCCCACCCTAGGCGGTCCTGGGAACTTTGTCAGTGTCGTTTCAAAAAATATGCAAGCTCAGGTTCATATTTCAGAAGTGTCCGTTGACCACGTCATTGAACGAGAAGTCGGTGGCATCGTGGGACGCTTCCGCGTTCAAGCTTTGTGTAAGGATGTTGTGTTAAACTTAACCCCAGGCCTGGCAGAGTTTTCTGTGGCTGTCAGCCCCCAAGTGGGCAGTACGTCGGCAAAGGTTGAAGTGAAAGATGTGAATTTAAAATGGTCCGCGGGTGCTTGGAAGGTTGGCGCTTTAAGCTGTACTGGAGTGCAAGGCTTTGAAGCATTGATCAGTGAGGCCGTCGAAGCAATTTCTAATGATTCGGAAAGCTTCGTCAGTTCGCAAAAAGAAAACTTAAAAAAGTATGTGAGCGACGCGATTCAAGGGACCTCTTTTGATTTTTCTCAAGCTCGCACATTGATTGTTTCTCGCCCTGATATT
>CAMLMF010000344.1 GCA_946480995.1 uncultured Bdellovibrio sp.
GCGCCATCGTGCCTTTGCAAAAAGAAGGTAAAAACGACGCGTATTTGGTCTTAGCCGGATGCCAGCCGCAGCATCCTTGGGAAGCAGCAGAGCTCATCTAGTAAACTTTAGAATGTGCCAATCGACAAATGGAAGCGCCAAGGCTCTTCCGTGGGACGGGCATCAAGCTTCCATGCCCATTCCAAACTGAGCGGTCCAACTGGGGTATTATAGCGAATCCCGAAACCTGCAGAATCGCGGTAACTATCCGGGAAATTGATCCCTTTAATTTGTACAGAACCGCCATCGTAAAACACGGCGCCCCCCAAGTTGCCATAGACCGGAAAGCGCACTTCCGACTTCAACAAGTACATTGTTGATTCAGTCATCAAAGTGTAGGTGGACTGATTTGCGGCGACACCTAAGTCGGCTTTATTCGGAAAAACTTCTTGGGTTCCGGCTTCATATCCGCGAATGGTCGATTGTCCCCCAAGAGTAAAACCCTTCTTATCCCAAGGAACTCCAGAGCCTGGTTCATCGATATTGTTTTTTAAATATCCTCCACGGATTTGGTTGGCCCAAACCACGGGTTGTTCGTTGATCTGCCAAAGCTTCCAATAGTGCGTAAAACTTAAAGTACTGCGCCAGAAACCAATTTGGCGACTGCTACCAAAATCAGGCGAAGAGTACTCAGCACTCCAGCGCGTGAAGGTGCCGCGACTAGGATTGAAAGGATTGTCGCGGAAATCCAAATCCAATGTCGGTCCCATGGTTGCGATATCTTGAGTTACGGAGACGAACTTATCTTCAAGGCTGGTATCTTTGATGGTCGCCAAAGACCACAAGTCCCAGATACCTAAAATATGCGAGGTGAAGTCTTTCTCTAAAGAATACGTTGTGGAATTAATTTCTGTTACTTTTTTAAGATCATAGTCAGTCACAGTTTTAGAGCGCGACACATTTGCACGACCGCGCACGCGAGAGTCAAAAAGATAAGGCTCTAGATATCCGACTACAATGCGGCTTTCGAGATACTTAACGTCAGCGACATTATAATTCCCCTCAAGACGCAAAGAAACGCCGCGTCCTGTGCCGAAGAGTGAACGATAAGCAATACCCGTATACCCACGTAAAGTCAGGGTTCGTTCGTTCGTCGCACCAGCCCCCAACGTAAAGACTCCTGGCTCGCGCTCGGTCACTTTGACGATGACTGTGCGATTGGCGACATTGGTTTTTTCTTCCAAGGTGCGGATTTCAACCGAGCTAAAGAATCCAGTGCGCTGCAAGCGAGCCACGGATTCGTCCACTTTGCTTGGCGTAATAAGGTCGCCGGCGGCGAACTCAAGTTCTTTGTGGATAACATAATCTTTGGTGAAATCGTTGCCTTCTAATATGATCGAAGCGGCGCGAACTTGCGGCCCCTCTAAGATCTTAAAGTGCAAAGCTGCCTTGGTGTTGGTTTCATCGTAGGTCACTAAGTCTGATTTTTCATTCAGTAGCAACATTTCGATATAGCCGCGTTCCCGATAAAATTCTTTCAAGTGCGCAATGGCCTCTTCGATTTGTGTCAGCTTTAAGGCGCCAGGCTGCAGCTTGGTGACCGCCAAAAGTTCGGGCTTGGCAAAATCCTTATTACCAGAAAACTCCACAGACTCAATCTGCGTCAAAGGGCCTTCATCTAAATTGGCAAAGACCGTGACCTTGTCTTTTTCTTTGTTGTACTGAGTGCGCGTAGAAATGATTTTGGCTTGTAAAAAGCCATTGTTTTGCAGCTCTAAAATTAAGTTCTTAAGTCCCGTGTCGATATCGTCTTTGTTGTAATATCCGCGATCAATCAGTTTGGAGCTGTGATTTTTGATAAAATCCGCATAGTAACTTTCTTTTTTGCTGTATTTCCCGGTGATGGTGAAATCTTGAATTTTGATTTGCGGACCTTCATCAATACGGAAAGTGATCTTACGTTCAAAACGCGTCTTGCCTTCGCTTTCTTCGACTTTGACTTCAGCACGGGCATAACCTTGAGCAAAATAAAATTGACGGACTTTTTGCGCCAGCTCTGAACCCACGGCCGGGTTGGACGAAGAAAAAGAATCCAGATCTAGTTCGCCTTCGATATCGCGACTGCGTAAAAAGCGAATGCCTTCATAAGCGAAGGTATAACTTTCAGTTTTCTCAAGTTTGTAATTCAAAGTTACTTGCGAATCGTCGCTGCTGAATTCCGGATTCGGTCCGATCAGTTCCGCACGCACGAAACGATTTTTGGTCAAATAATGGCGGGCTTTCTTGTGGATCTCTGTCAAAAAGCCGTCAGTGTAGGGATCGTCGATAAAGGATTGCAGTTCCTTGGCCAGCTTTTTGTTTAAGTCTTCGTTGGGACTTTGTAAAACGATGTTGTGAATCAAAGTGCGCTTGTTTTCTGTCACCTTGATATTGACGCCCACCAAATCTTCGCTTTCAGGAGGCATTTCGATATCGATGACGGCGTTTAAGAAACCGCGGTCCTTGTAGACCTGACGAATCTTTTCGCCACCTTCAATCAAACTTTGCTGATCAAAAACGTCGCCGGTTTTAACTCCGAATACAGGGCCGACTTCATTGTCTGAAAAACCCTTATTGCCAGTGATAGTAATTTTTGAAATACGGCGGGTGCGCTGAAAGTCTAAGCGCAAGGGACTGCCGTTGCCGTCATCGTAAACACGGATCATGCTGAATTGCGGTTTTAGTTGCAGATAGCGAATGATTTCGTCAACCTCTTCCAGGCTGATTTTATCTTTTTCTACTTGCGGGAAGCGTTTGATCAACTCACTTTGTGTTTCCGCAGGCAGGGTCGAAAGTTTTAATAGCTTCTTCGCAGCAAAGGCCATCCCTGGGGCACTTAAGCTTCCCAATAAGACCAACAGTCCTAGAGTTCTCATTGTATTCATTATTTGAACTCCCTCTTAAACTCTAAGTCCAGACCGAAGATGTTTTGCGATTCCGGCTGCACCGTTTGTAAGGTCGTGTCTTCTTCTGTGCCACGATTTTCAAAAGAGCCAATCGCGGTGATATTGTTATTTAAAAGATATTCAAGCTTCAGGTCGTAAGATTGTGAATCACGCACCGGGCGACTGCCAGACACTTTCACACGGTCGGACAAGCGACGGCTTAGCGTAACTTTCGGGACGCTGATATTGCGTGTCGAATCGTACTGTGAGGTCACCTGCAAGTTAAAACCAATCGTGCTTTCAAAAGCCTTGCTGATCGGTTTGGCTAAAACGGCCCCGCCGATTTCCACGCCCAGTTGTTCAGCCTGTTGACGGGATTGCAGATTTTTGTCCATGGCTGAAGATGTCACACCCAAGGCGATCAAAGAGATAATATCTTGTTCTGGCAGGGGAGGTACCGAGGACAGGCGAATGGCTAAATTTTTCGAAGACCCTTGGGCAAGCAAGGCCACATCGTATTCGTTGATACGTGATTGGGCTGAGATGTACAGATTCGGATTGATGGCATCGGGGTCATTGAATTCGATCAAACCGTTTTGAATATCAAAGATTTTATCCTTAAAGATCAGCTTTGAATTTTTCTCGGTGTTGATTTTACCCAGCAGCACAGGATTGCTCGGATACCCGCGCACTTGCAAGTTTCCAGAAACCGCACCATCAAGCAAAGAGTTCTTAATGAAAATATTGCGATCCATGATCAGTTG
>CAMLMF010000345.1 GCA_946480995.1 uncultured Bdellovibrio sp.
TCGGACGAAAAATATATCGTACGCTGGGTGTATCCCTTAACCGGTGGCGGCGATAAAATGGTCGGGACAAGAGTGCGCACCGAAGAGGCCAATCAGGAGCAGCTTAAGGTGCGCGGAGAAGAGCGCCGCCCCTTCATGTCGTCGTTGATTAACTTACGCACCGGTGGCCAGGGTTTCGTGATCATGGTGCCAATTTTTAGTGACGGTGTTTACCGCGGAGATATTTCAGCGCCGCTCGTTGCCAAAGACTTCTTTGAGGAAGTTCTTAAGATCAACGATTATGATTTGGTGATCACGGAAAATGGCAAAACGATTTTTTCTTCAGGCACCCCTGATGCCGTTTTTGCCAAAGATTGGACCTCGCGAGTTCAGTACAACACCCTCGGCGTCAATTGGACGATTCACTTAACTCCGCGCCCGTCCTTAGTGCGACAGAATACTTCGTCGTTGCCTGGGGTGGTGTTACTTTTTGGGTTTAGCGTGTCTCTGCTGTTGGGTATTACGCTGATCTTTTTTAATAAGTCTCAAGATTCAGAACGGGCCGCACGCGAAGCTTATGAAATTAAAGAGGCTGGCATGAACAGTGTGCCTCTTTTGATTATTTCCTATGATGCCGGTGCGATCATTCGCGAAATGAATTCCACTGCGGAAAGATTGCTGGGCTATACCAATAAGGAAGTTGCTGGGCAGGCGTCTCCGCTACTTTTTCATGACATTCATGAAGTGCGCGATGTCCAAGTCAAAATGGAAAAGGAATTGAATGTCGAGTTGCCTTTAGGGCCTGAATATATCTCTGCCTTTTTTAGTCTGGGTTACAATAAGGCCTCGGAGTGGACGGTGATCTCTAAGGCTGGCAAACGCACAACTGTTGTGATGTCAGTCAGTATCATATTTAACGAAGCGGGCAGCGTCGCAGGTTATTTGCAAATCTTGGAAGACATTAGTTTGCTAAAAGAAAAAGAGAATCTGCTGAAGGAGCAAGAACGAAAAATTTTGATCTCCTCGCGCATGGCATCTTTGGGGGAAATGGCGGCCGGAATCGCCCATGAAATTAATAATCCCCTGGCAATTATTTCGGGACATGTCAGCGTTCTTCGTAAAAAGTTGCAGCAAAAAGGTGTGGCGGATGATGTCGAGTTGATTAAAAAAGTCGATGCGATTGAATCGGTGGTCCATCGTATTGCCAAGATCATAAAGGGCTTGCGCAGCTATTCGCGGGGGCCAGATGAAGGCGGTAAAGAATGGATCAGCGCAGAACAGCTGGTCGATGAAACGATGGATTTTTGTACGGAAAAATTTCGTATGGAAGATGTGCAAGTGAAAGTCGCAGTGGAACCTGGCATTCAGTTGTACGTCCGTCACTATCAAATTTCACAAGTGCTTTTAAATTTATTGAATAACGCTTATGACGCTGTGTTAGGGCGTTCCACAAAAAGTATTGCTGTGGATGTACAAAAATCAGCGCATGGCATAGAGATCAGCGTGACAGACTCGGGCCCGGGCATTCCCACAGCTTTGCGCAATAAAATTATGCAGCCGTTCTTTACAACCAAAGAGGTGGGTAAGGGGATTGGTTTGGGATTAAGTATTTCGCAAGGGATTATTCAGTCGCATGAAGGAAAGCTTTATGTCGATGAAGGTTCGGCAGCCACAAGATTTGTGATCTGGCTGCCGGAAGGAACTAAAGATTCCAGGCCCAGCCCGCTTTAATTGAGATCATACTTGCCTTCACCGTGTCGGACGAAGGGAACATATTGTACTCAATGCTGATCGGGATGTAATTCTTGCGTGTCGTTTGCACATCCAGTCCGAAAGCCGCTGTAAAAATTTGATTTGTGGAAATTTGCGAGGCATTTAAAGCCGTGCTGGATTTTGACACCGCGATCAAGTAACCGCCACCACCGCCAAGCCAAAAGCGATATTTAGATTCGCTTAAATACCATTTTGCTAAACCGTACAATGACAAATAATTGATTTTTGCATCACAAGATTTTGAACCAGAGCACACGGCAGACGCCGCATCACCGGTGACATTGAATTGTTCAATGCCCACCCAGCCTCGGCCGACGATTGAAGATGTAAGAAGCATGTCATAAAAGCCTCCCACTCCAAATCCGCTACCAGCCATTTTTGCTTCGCTAGTTGTTTTAAGGCCCGTGCCGCTGTCGACTGCCGTCACGTTCGCAGTCATAGTATTCATCAGCATGCCGCCCGTAATGCCATAAGAATTTTTTAAAGTGCGCAGAATGCCGCCAGTGTCGCTTGCCTTGCTGCTAGAAAAACTGTCGCCCGAAGGGGAGTAAGAAGGATCAGCACTCATTGGTGCGGCGGCTTTAGCTTGCAAGCCATATCCTTGGGCCGCTTTGCCTTTAACTAAGTCGGCCAACGCTTTGCCACCTTTGATTTGGCGAATACGCACAATGGCAGCTTTTTTGTTGTTAGCAGGGTTGATCAGGAAAAACTCTTCGCCTTCGCTGACTGTGTCGCCATCTAGACTGATTAACACCTTTTGACCTTTGACTCCTGATACAGAAGCGGCCCATGAGGTGGAGGCACAAACTAAAAAAAGACAGGTCGTTAAAAGCAGTTTTTTTAGATTCACTGAGGGTGTTTCCTATTCAGGTCTTTCAAGGGTCATCATGTTGTCTTCAAGTTCGCGAATGAATTGTTCTTTATATAAATTCCACACAACATCGTTGGCGAATTCATAAATGCAGGACTGGGTGGTGCGTGAAGTTTTTTGCAACGCTTTGACTTCCACTTTTTCACCGCGGTGAGTGCGCCAGATTTCTAAATCACTTTCGGCGATGACTAATTCATAGGTTTGCGACGGAAACTCTTCGTTGAACCATGTTTCCAGGCGGCCTTCGTTTTTGCAGCTTTTCAATTGAAATGACGGATTGCCAGAGGTGGAAACCTTGGTTGGAGCTTGCTCTTCAAACTGTTTACGGCCTTCAGAGCGGTAAACTGTGCAACCACTTAAAAAGAGAAATGAAAATGCGGAAAGAATTAAGCTCTTCATTCCCTTAAGTGTAGAAGAAGCTAGACCAAATAAAAAGCCCCGAGTGAATTTCGGGGCTTTCGGCCCGTTAGGGCATATATAAACTCTTTAAATGCGAAATCTCTTCTTAGAATGGGATTTCGTCGTTTGAGTTGAAGCTTGGCTCTGGACCGAAATCTTGGAAATTGAAATCGTCGCCACCGCCAGTTGAATTCGAACGGCTTGCTCCGCCTTCAGCACCTGCAGAACCTAGGAACTGAACTGTGCTTGCTACGATCTCTGTCGTATAGCGTTTTTGACCTTGTTGGTCTTCCCATTGGCGTGTTTGCAATTTGCCTTCAACGTAAACTTGACGGCCTTTTGTTAAGTGCTTACCGCAGATTTCTGCAAGTTTGCCCCATACAGTAATACGGTGCCACTCTGTTTTTTCTTGGCGTTGACCATCTTTAACCCAAGACTCGCTGGTTGCAAGATTAAGGCGCGCAACTGTGCTGCCGCTGCCGATAGCTTTGACTTCAGGATCAGCTCCCAAACGACCTACTAGAATGACTTTATTTACACCTGACATATATCCCTCCGATTAGAACCATTTTGTTTTTGTTCTGTTTAAGCCTGAAGTCAATAAGGACTTCAGGGCGTTTTTTATTTGCTGGAGGTGTG
>CAMLMF010000346.1 GCA_946480995.1 uncultured Bdellovibrio sp.
GAAATTTAGCGTGTTGTAACTTCATTGCAAGATTTCCTTTGCGATAGACGAAGCTGCCTGAGGAATATAAAAGCTTTTGATATTCTGAACCATTTGGTCCCGCAAAGCCTTATCCTGACGCAGCGATTGAATCTCAGAGATCAACCTAGCCGGAGTTAAATCTTTCTGCAAGATCATGCGCCCTGCATTTTTTTGCACCAGACTTTCAGCATTTTTTTGCTGATGATCATCGGCCGCAGGTAAAGGAATAATAATTGGAATAATTCCGAAAGCTGCTGCTTCTGCAATAGAGCTTGCCCCACCGCGGCTAACGACAATGTCAGCCCAGCTGTAATATTTTGGCATATCATAAATAAATTCATGGGGGTCGACCTCACAGGGAGCGCCCTGATACTTCTTCGTTACATCGGCAAAATCTAAGCTGCCTAATTGATGGACCACGGCAAGGCCTTGCGTCCACTCGCCACCCTTCATGATCGCGTCGTTCAGGCAATAATTGATGGTACGTGCGCCCTGACTTCCGCCAAATGACAAAAGATGAAACTTATCATCCTTGCGTTCAGCCCTTTGCGCTTTTTCAATTTCCTCCCGGACCGGCATTCCCGTTTGCAGGATATTTTTATTTTTAAGATGCTTCTTGGCCTCGGCAAAAACGACAAAACACTTATCAACAAAACGCGCCAGCAATCGGTTGGCCATGCCTGGCATCGCATTCGGCTCCCAGATAGCCGTGTTAAAACCAATAATACTGGCAGCCAACACAAAAGGCCCCGACGCATAACCGCCGACACCAATGACGTACAAAGGCTTTAACTGTCCCAACAAACGAATCGATTGCCAGAAACCCACCGGAATTTTTAAAAGAGTTTTAAGTTTGCGAATCGGGCTTTTCACATTCAAACGGCCCGATTCAATCAGATGCAAAGGAAAACCTTCGCGAGGAATGATTTTAGACTCTAAGCCCAAAGCCGTTCCGACAAAATGCACTTCGACAGAAGGATCCATTTTCTGAATCGCCCGAGCAATAGCAATGCCCGGATAGATATGACCGCCGGTTCCGCCGCCTGCGATCACGATAGTTTTTTTAATCATTAGTTTTTCACCTTCGACGTCGTCCAACGCGAACCAAAACGTCGCGAGAACTTGTCTTCTTCAAACGAATTTTCGATGTTCAGAATTAAACCAAACATAAAACACAAAGACACCAAAGAACTGCCACCATAACTTAAGAAAGGTAACGTTAAACCCTTCGTCGGCAAAAGTCCCATCACCACGCCGGCATTAATGAAAACACTCAACGCAAAGGTCGCCGACAATCCCAACGCCAATGCCTTCTTGAAAGGCTCTTCGGCTTTCACAGCAATTTGAATTCCGCGAAATACGACAAAACCATACAAAGCCAGAATCGCCACAAAACCGACAAAGCCCATTTCTTCACCGAACACCGCCAAAGTAAAATCCGTGTGCGCCTCAGGTAAGAAGAAAAGTTTGCCTTGCCCTTGACCCAAGCCCACTCCAGTTAAACCGCCAGAGTGAAAACTCAACATACTCTGAATCACCTGAAAGCCTTTTTGTGCAGGATCAGACCACGGATCTAAGAAAGCCAAAACACGGGCGCGACGGTATTCCACCGTCATCACTAGAAAATAAAAGGCCGGAGTTAAAACCGACAAAGTCGCAATGATGTACTTCCACTGCAAACCAAAAGCAAAAAGCAGAGTCACGCCGACCATCAGGATAATCGCAAAAGTTCCGAAGTCCGGTTGTTTCAATAAAAGCCCCAGCGGAAAAACCAAGGCTAAAGCTAGCCAGTGCCACTTCACGCGGGCTAAGAAGTTTGCATTTCGACAAAGTAAACTTGCAAACAGTACACTGAATGAGATTTTTAAAAGCTCGCCCGGTTCAAAGCGAACGCCCATCGGAAGTTGAATCCAGCGCATCGCACCGCCAACTCGTACTCCCAAACCCGGAACATAAGTCGCTAACACACCCAAAGTTGCGACCAACCACAAGGCCCAGCCGTATTTTTCAATATAGCGAAACGGAATATGAATCGTGCCGACCAAAATTGCGAAGGCAAAAAATGCGAAGATAAGTTGCCGCTTAAAAAAGAATAAGCCGTCCCCGTAGGACTCAATCGCAAAGATAAAACTTGAAGAGTAAACTTGGACAAGACCAATTCCCAAAAGGGCAATAATGGCCAAGAAAAGACTGCTGGAAAGATATCTCAACATAGTATGGACTCCCGACTTTTAGTTTAAGCCGAAGTCCATTTTATCGTCTATGTCTCTGTACCGCGGAAAAAAAAGCTGGACCCCACGGTTTTGCGCCCAAAAACTACTCGGCGATGATCTCTTCACCCTCAGCTGTGGTGTCGCCTTTTGGATTCGTTGTCTGTGGTTTTTTCGGAGCCACAGAAGCTGACTTTCTTGCCGTTGAACAGCAATAGATCACACCGGATTGATCCGAAGAATTCTTATAATTCGTGATGGAATAGTTCTTATTAGAGTCACAGCGACGGGCCATTTGCATGCTCAACTCAACATCGACGTCGGGGAACAAGTCGCCACTGATGAATTCGCAATACATGCCTGAACTATGTGCTAATTTTTCGCGTTGCTCTTGGCGAGCTTTAAAAGTGCCAGAGGCACAACCAGAAAGGAACAATACTGCTGCGGATAGAAGAATAAAAAGACGTTGAGACACGAAGCCCTCCTGGCTATGTGAAACGGGGCGGCAGCGAAGCCGCCCGCTTTTATCAATTAAACTTTTTAACGATTTCCTTAAAATAATCGCCGCGCTCTTCGAAACTGTCAAACATGTCAAAGCTTGAACAGCCTGGAGACAACAGCACAATGTCACCAATTCTCGACTTTTGGTAAGCGATCAAAACCGCCTCCTCAAACGTACCGATCAAGAAGGTCTCAGAGAAGTCACCAAGGTCGCGATTGATGCGTTCTTTTGCTTCCCCGACTAAGATCAAGGTCTTAACCTTTCTTTTTACCGCGTTACGCAAAGGTTCGTAGTTCAGATTCGTATCTTTACCACCCGCGATCAAAATCACGTTTTCGTCAAAAGTATCCAAGGCACGCAAAACTGCATGCACGTTCGTTGCTTTTGAATCGTTATAGAACATCACACCGCCGACTTTACGTACGTACTCAATACGATGAGGCAAGCTGGTGAAAGTGTTGATCACAGACTGAACCGCTTCGCGGCTTGCCCCGTGTTCACGTGATGACAAAATCGCTGCCATCATGTTTTCCACTGAATGCTTACCACGCATTTTCATGTTCTTAATCGAAAAGGTTTCAATTTCTGGTCCCGTGCGCACTTTGATTTCATCGCCGATATTCACTGCACCACCGATATTCATGATTTGCGGCTCTAAAGCTGGCTTGCGCGAGAAATAGAAAATACGTCCACGTTGCACGGCTGGGTCACGAGCTAATTCCACCACGGCATTGTCATCGGCATTCAAGATGCTTGTCGTTGCTTGGTTGGTATTTTTGAAGATACGACGTTTGGCATTGACGTATTCTTCCATCGAACGATAACGATCCAAATGGTTTTCCGCCAAGTTCGTGAAGACCACGTTCATTGGGCTGAAAGTATCGCAATGCTCAAGCATGAAGCTAGAAACTTCCGCGATCACG
>CAMLMF010000347.1 GCA_946480995.1 uncultured Bdellovibrio sp.
AAGAAGTCCGTCGGCCAAAGTAGATTTACCGTGGTCGATGTGCGCGATAATTGAAAAGTTACGTATAAATTTCGGATCCATTAATTCCTCATTCAGAGCTTAAAGCAGACGACGCCTGAGAATACAAAAAGAAGCGCCGAGTTGCTACAAACAACTCGGCGCAATGACTTAAATTACTAAAAATTCGCTCTAAGAAAGCGTTTTAACAGCGTCTTTCAATTGGTCCACTTTGTTTAGTTTTTCCCAAGAGAAAGTATCATCGTTACGACCGAAATGTCCGTAGGCTGCTGTTTTACTGTAGATAGGACGCAAAAGATCTAATTCTTTTGTGATTCTTGCCGGACGCAAGTCGAAAACTTGGCGAACAGCTTTTTCCAGAACCTCTGGTCCAACTTTGCTTGTGCCGTAATCGTTCACAGTGATGCTGACAGGCTCAGCTACACCGATCGCGTAAGCTACTTGCACGAGGCAACGATCCGCTAGGCCCGCACCCACGATGTTTTTCGCAATGTGTCGAGAGGCGTAGGCTGCAGAACGGTCCACTTTTGAAGGATCTTTACCAGAGAAAGCGCCGCCGCCGTGAGCTCCGTGACCACCGTAAGTATCCACGATAATTTTACGGCCCGTCAAACCAGCATCACCCATTGGACCACCCGTTACGAAACGGCCCGTTGGGTTGATGAAGAATTTAGTTTTTGCATCAATCCATTGAGCCGGGATTGATTTTTTGATCAGCTCTTGCGTGATGAATTCTTTGATAACTGCATTCGAAACAGAGTCCGCATGTTGAGTCGAAATAACGATGGCGTCGATGCGTTTTGCAATACCGTTTTCATATTGCACAGTCACTTGCGACTTTGCGTCTGGACGAAGCCAGTCGACTTTGTTCGCTTTACGAAGATCCGCCAAATCTTTTACCAGCTTGTGCGACATCGCGATACTTAGAGGCATGAGTTCTGGAGTTTCATTAACAGCGTAACCAAACATCAAACCTTGGTCACCAGCTCCTTGATCGTCGGAAAGAGTCTCTTTCACGCCGACCGCGATATCTGGGGATTGTTGACCAACGGCGACCATCACCGCGCAAGTTTTGTAATCAAAGCCTTTATCAGAGTGGTCATAACCGATGCGCTTAACAACATCACGTGCCACTTCAGAGAAGTTTACTTTTGCAGAAGTTGTGATTTCACCAGCGACAACGACCAAGCCTGTTGTCAGCATCGTTTCACAAGCCACGCGGCCTTTCGGATCTTGCGCTAGGATCGCATCCAAAACGCCATCAGAGATTTGGTCCGCCATTTTATCGGGATGCCCCTCAGATACGGACTCACTGGTAAATAGATAGTTTTTCACTGTTTGTTTTCCTCATTAGGAATAGGTGTTAATGAGCTCGGTCAGGATACATCCAAACCATCCTAAATGCCCTTCGCATTTAGCGAACGGCCAACCTATCAAACAGGGATTAGAGGGTCAAGATCAGGGTGCGGGGACTGACGCCCGATACAAAAAAGAACGGGTGGCTCCTCAAAGCCACCCGTTCGCGATTAAAAAATAAGTAAAGAGTTCAGATTACGCGGCTTTCTTCAGGCGTAGGGCCTGCTCCACACGGGCCTCTTTAGAGGCTTCAGGTTTTTTATGGCTTTTAACCTGCTTATTAAGCTTTAAAATCTGCGTTTCAAGCTTATCGGAAACCAAGTCCGCCACCGCATAAACATCAGTCCCAAAGGCCGCAGCCTTAAAATATTTCTCTCGGGTATTGATTGAAACCTCAATGCAAAACTCGTTCTTTTGTTTACTCACGTAAACGTTGCCGTAACCTTCTTTAAGCAAAAAACGCCCGACTTCGGCAAGTTTCTCTTCCGTATAATTCACAAGTGAATCGGAGTGGTCGAGGTGCTTAAAGGTAAAGTTGAGTTTCATTTGTTCTCCTTTGGCTGTTCATTCAGCCCATGTCTTCTTATCGGCTGAGCCCGACTAAAGATGAGCCTTATAATGAGACACTTAAGGATTTCTTGGCGGTTAAAAAAGGATAGAAAAAAAGCGCGGCTTTGCCTAAAGGAAAAGCCTGCTTTGTATTGAGAAATTAGGAGCGTAAAGTAACCATTTTTCGATAATATTCTAATAACTTCTGGGCCCCCGGAAGAAGATTGGCTTGCCAGTCGTTGTGCGCGTTGTGGTCCGCCCCGTCAGTGATATATTTGAGGGACACCAGCTGCACGCCCATTTTGCGACACACTTTTGCCAGCGCATAGCCCTCCATATCGACTAAGTCACAGGGCACTTTGGGGGCTCCGGTTTCAAAACTGTCCCCAGTTGCGCAAACGCCTTTGGCTAATTCTGGAAAATACGGAATCAGTTCAATCGCCCCCGGAATAGGATCAAAAGGTGTTTCGCCGATCTTAAACCCCAACGGAGAAATATCCATATCGCGTTGAACGAATACCGAGACCTCAACAAGATCGTGGGTCTTAAATTTCGAACTTCCGGCTGTCCCCAAGTTCACGATCACTTTGCATTTGGTGCGATGAATGACATCCATTGCGGTCATCGCGGCATTCACCTTTCCAATGCCTGTATAGGTCACGGGAATATTTTCTTTTTCAAAAAGCCCCTGGGATTCACCCGGCAAGGCCATCAGTACGGCAACATCGTTAGTATTGAACAAGGGAAATCACCTCTGCATTTTTAAATTTCATTTGATTCAAGAAGGTTAAATTAACTAACACAGCAACGGCCTCAACATTGTATCCCGCCTGCTGACTTAAATCGATGCCCGCTTGCAAAGTCCCACCAGTAGCAAGGACGTCATCGATAATCATCACATTGCCTTTACCCAAAGGCAGTTCAATTTCAGCTGTGCCATATTCCAAAGAATAGGAAACTCTTTTTGTCGGTGGCGGCAACTTGCCTGCCTTGCGAATAGGCAAGAAGCCTTTATGATGAGTCGCTGCCAAGTGCGCTGCTAAAATAAATCCCCGGGACTCAATGCCCGCAAAATAATCCACCTTGCGCAAGTCCACTGTCTTTACTAATTCTTTCGAAACAAAAGACATGGCCTCAGGATTCTGCAAAAGGGGCGACATATCGCGAAATAAAATTCCTTCTTTGGGAAAATTCGGCACGTCACGAATAAGACTTTTCAAATTCATTTTTTGTCCTCTTTTTCTGGATCGAGTGGCGTGGATTTTCTCATCTTATGCAGAACCTCGTGACGAGTAAAGCAGACATATGTCATCTTTAAAAGAATCTGCAAGGAGGCTTTGTGTCGGGCGGCGACTGGAAAGAAATGTATGTGGCAGCGACTTCGGGCAATATTGAGTTGCTGAAATACCACATTGAAAATGGCGTTGATCCCAATTACCAGCATCCAGAAATCCTGTGTACACCTTTGGTGGCAAGCATCATCGCCGGCGACACAAAAATTGTTGAGTATTTACTAGCACACGGTGCAAACCCCAATTTACTTTCAGAGTTCGACAACCTCACGCCACTGCAAGCCGCGCGACAATACAAACGCCACGACATTATCATTTTGTTACAACAAGCCGGCGCCGAAGACCGACCTACGTTGTGGAGCAAAATAAAAAACACCCTAGGCCTATAAACTGTTTCAGAGTTTCGGAAACGCT
>CAMLMF010000348.1 GCA_946480995.1 uncultured Bdellovibrio sp.
AAGAGCCTCAGTGACATTTTCACGACTTGTGTAGCCTTTCTTTTTATAGGCTTCTAGGATGGCTGCAACATTTCGAGAAACATCCAAGCCACGTTCAATACTTAAGCGCATGTCATTTGCGTAAGCGCGAGCTGTTTCCACAGTCTTTTCAATCGCACCTTTTTCAGCCGTATGATAGCCATTGCGCGCCATCAAAAACGTCATCGTTCCTAGCACCATCAACGCAATCAAGATGATGGGAACTGCCAATTTAAATTGAATAGAGTATTGCTTCTTCATCAATGGACCTCTCCGATAAATTTTCCGATAATTTCTTTTCGGACGAGATCGCAAAGATATTAAGGCGGCCGACTTTATCCTTTTTCCTGCTGGGCCATGGTCTGGTAAAAGACCTCGACCAACGCCTTGTTGTCTGAATTCTTTTTATAATAAAACATCAAGTCGATTTCGTAATGCAAGTCTTTGACGTACACACGATTAAGGCGGCCTGAACGCACTTGTTTTTTTATCGAATGGGCCGGCAAAAAACCCCAACCAAGTCCTGCTTCTATAACGCGTTTCAAGGTCCCCACATTGGAAGACTCAAAGATCGACGGCACATTCAAACCCAAGCTCTGCATTTTTCCAGTGACCAAACTGCTAAAACCAGGGAATTCATCCACGAAGTTAACCAAAGCAAAAGACCCAATGTCTTTCAAAGTGATTTGCTGAGGCATTTTTTCTTCTTTGTTTGAGCCCACCAACCACATCTCTTCTTTGACCAAGAACTTTTGTTCGCAGTTTTCTAGTTCTGCCGCGAACTCGACCTTCACGTCGGGTAAAATCAAAATGTCGTAATGACCCTTTTTAAAACCCTTGATCAGTTCATCCCCTTGCTCATAGTCGATCTTAAGCATCAAATTAGGATTATGGCGCATCAGACGGCCCACGATGGGGCTCATCAAGTGCAGTCCCAAGGAATTCAGCGTCCCAATGCGCAGTTGCCCCTTCATGTGATTGCCGATGGATTTGATCGCTATTTCTGCCTGTTGTGTCAGATTGATAATTTTGCGTGCGTATTCGTATAAAACCTCTCCTTGAGGAGTGGCTTTAATTTGCCGTACACCGCGCACCAAGAGCTCCACACCTAGATCTTCTTCTAGGTTGCGAATCTGCTGAGAAACCGCTGGCTGGGTCAGGTAAAGCTTGTCAGCGGCCGCAGTCATCGAGCCTTCGCTGATCACTGTAACAAAAGTATTTAGCTGATAAAGGTTCTTCACCGGAATTTCTCCTTTGCGCTTTGATCCGCACGGCATTTGTTATTATACTTAAATGCATTAACCAACATGAGGTCTGCATGAAGTATCGTTTGTTCACATCGCTCGCAGTTATTCTACTCAGTTTTAGCGCACATGCAAAAGTCTTTCGTAATGCCTATATCGCCTTCGAAATGCCCGAGACCTGGAAATGCAATCTAGAGCAAACCGAATGGGTGTGCCGAAGCGAGCAAAACAAGGAATCCAAAGAGGCCATCATCATTTTGACGGCCAAAGAAGTCGGGCCGACGGATTCGTTTCCTTTGTATGAGGCCCACTTAAATACGCCTATCGCCGTGGCGGCTCGTGCGGGAGCTGTTGGCGGGGAATCAAAAATCGTCTATAAGTCTAAGAACGTGCAAATCAACGATCAAACCTGGATTGATTCTTTGCACTTGGGCTCTGAGGTTCCAAATTACTTCACGCGCTACTTAGCAACTATTAAAGATAAAATCGCGATCCTCGTGACGTTCAGTGCGCACAAGCAGTACTACACAAAGTACAGTCAGGATTTCTTTAAGGCGGTCATGAGTTTACGCGTGATCGCTTCGAAAAATCTTTTGGCCAAACCGGAACTGGGCCCGATCCGTCCAGGCTCTGAAACCTTGGGCGGTCCAATTGGTTCCGCGATGCCGGCCGATATGTTGCAAGAAGATGCCACCCCTAAAAAAGGCGGCAAAAAAGGTCTGCTCTTAGGTGGTGCGGTGATCTTAGCAGCTATTGGTATTTTTATCTTTTTAAGAGCACGTAAAAATAAACGCTAGAAAACACAAAAATCTAAAAATAAAAAGCCCCTCATTTGAGGGGCTTTTTTTATTCACTGATCTGTGGGGCTTGCCTTACTTAATCTTCACAACTTCCGGCTTATACTTTTCAAACTGTGGGA
This sequence comes from uncultured Bdellovibrio sp., assembly GCA_946480995.1. The sequence continues at coordinate 2,182 of CAMLMF010000348.1, forward strand.
TGATCGATTCATCGCCGTAAATCAAAACCTTCATTTTGCCAGGCTTTAAAGATCGCATCACCGCTTCATTGGTTTCTTTAGACCGAATCGCTGACACTGTCTTATTAAACGAAGTCAAATAGTCCACCGAAATGCCAAAGAAATCCAAAGCTAAAATATTGTACGCCAAACGATCCGCCGTTTCGATCGCCCGTGGGAATTGCCCCACCAATTGACTGCGCCCTGCTGCGACTTCTGCTTCTTGCGCCCCTTTAGTTACGAAGTCTGTTAAGACCGCCAAAGATTCGTCTAACGTTTTTGCGGCCGTTTCATTTTTCGTGAAGGTCGAAATATCAAAACTGCCACGCTCTTTGCGGAAATCAAAACCTGAATAGATAGAGTAAGTCAGACCTTGATCATCACGAACTTTTTGATTCAGACGGCTGGCAAAGCCACCCCCTAAAATTTCATTGCCTAGGCGCAAAGTCAGATAGTCAGGGGTGTTGCGCGCAAAACCCAACTGCGTAATACGGATCTGCGTTTGCTGCAGACCTTTTTTTACGATCAACTTGACCTGCAAAGAATCAATTTCTGGCGGAGCTTCGGTTTTTACAACTGGAATTGTGCGTTTTGTCCACTTACCAAAGACATCCTGCACATTCTTTTCATAATCTTCTTTAAAATTTCCAACCACAGCCAAAGAGGCATTGTTAGGACGATAAAAAGTTAAAAAGTGTTTGATGATGTCTTGCTTCGTGATGGCGCGCAACCCCTCTGGTGTTCCGTTCACGTCACGTCCATAGGGGTGATTGCCGAACAAGAACAAGTCCGCTTGGGATTCGGCGTACGAAGACGGCGTGTCGATTTTCTTTTGTAAAGATGCCTGCATTTGTGAACGCATACGTCCAATTTCGCTGTCTTTAAACGCTGGATTCATCACAACATCCGAGAAAATTTTCAACAACGTATCCGCACCCGTCGTTAACGAATCCGCATATACTGTCGTGACATCAGCCCCCGGATTCACATCCAAAGCGGAGCCAAGCTGCCCCATCTCATCAGCAATTTTCATCGCGTCAGCAGACTGCGTTCCTTGCTCTAACAAATAGGCCGTCAGCGCATTTAAGCCAGCTTTTTCAGCGGCTTCTTGCATAGAGCCTGTTTTCATCAGCAAGGTTAAACTGACTCGCGGCAAAGTCGTGTCGTGGATATAAATAATTTTTAGACCGTTTTCTAAGACAACTTCTTTGTAAGGCTGCAACTTAAAAGACCCACTGCTTTTCGTCACATAACCCGGTGCCGCGGGCACTGCCGCTTTGCTTTCTGCTTTCTTCGACGCTGAAGAACATCCAGCCACTGCCGCGCAAACAAATGGAACAGTCAAGATTGATGCTAACTTATTCATAACTATTCCTTTTTCGCTTTCGGCTCAAGAGTGATAATTGAACGTTGCGTTTGCTGT
>CAMLMF010000349.1 GCA_946480995.1 uncultured Bdellovibrio sp.
TGCTTGCTCTTCTTTAAGTTCAGATTCCGCTAAGATATCGGTAATGCCAACGATGGCATTCAGGGGCGTGCGGATTTCATGGCTCATACGTGCTAAAAATTCGGACTTTGCCTGGGACGCTTTGACAGCCTGTTCGCGAGCTTCGATCAAAGCGTTCTCTGCTGAAATTCGGTCAGTGATATCTGTACAAACAAAGACGAAGGTGAGGTCTCCGGTTTTATGCGCAGGCAAGGTGGCCCAGTTTATCAAAACCGGAACCCAGCGACCTTCGTAGTTAATGATTTCTGCTTCGATACTGTGTCGAGTATTTAGCAACCATTGCGGGTTATTGAACTCAGCTGGAGCCCGAATCAGTGCTTTAAGGTCAGAGCGTGCCGCATGCGTTGCTGGCAATCCGATCAGCTTCAGGGCTGCTTCGTTGGCTTGATTGATAAGATAAGAGCTTTGTTTTTTCTCATCTTGCGCCGAAATTTTCACGATGAACAAAAATGCTTTGATCGATTGAATCACGTTGTCCAAAAATTCTTTTGAAACCGTTGTCGTTTCCAAGCGGTCAGCTAATTGATTGTATTTGCTGACCAACAGGCCAATTTCATCTTTGGAATTGTAATTGATCTTTTGGGTTAGATTGCTGGTCCCCAATTTTTCTAAGCGATCGGTAAGCAGCTGAATGGGTTCTACGACTTTGCCAGTGGCGGCGAACGTCGTAAAGAAGAACAGAATGAAAATCAAAACCGCAGCAGCTCCGGAGGCAATCGCAATTCGATCCAGAACGGCGAAGGCTTCGCTTTCGTCGATCTTAGTTTGGATGTACCACATTTCACCATTGGGTAAATAAATCTTTCCGATAGAGCGAATGACTCTTTGACCACGATAGTCTGTGCCGATTTCGCGAACTTCGCTAAGATTCTCGATTCGCTTAATGTCTTCATCACCACGATTTGCAGATAATACCTCAGCGTCCGCTGTTTTCGCAGTCTGTGTTCCTTCAACTCGGAAGCGTCCCGTGTTGCGCAAACTCCAGTCTTCGCCATAAATCAGTGTCTCGCCTGTTTGCCCCATGCCGTGGGTGGCCCAGGCAAAGTTGTCACTGGTGATTCGATCGATTTCTGATATGGAAATAGTCAGAATCAGCACGCCCATATTTTTGCCGTCACGATACATCGGAGCGGTCACATACCCGAGTGCTGGCGCAGCTTGCGCGGTGTCTTTGTCAAAGTCCAAAAACAAGGTGGTCCCTGGGGATGCTTGCAGTCCCCAGACATACAAATCGCGAATTTTCGTCCCAGAGGACAACTCTTTGGTTACGGAAGTGCCATCCTTGATGTCTTTACGCGTAGAATAGATCAGTGTGCCCTGGTGATTGATCAGTGCCATGTCATAGATATTAAAATCGAGGACATAGTTGTCTAAAAGGTGGCGGAATTCCGAATAGGAATTAAGACTTCTTTCCGCGACCAGATTGTCGGTCAGTTCGTGAGAGGCAATAAGATTCACTGCCGTTTGTAAATCACGGAAATAGCTTTCGATGGCTGAGGTCTTGCTTATGCGAATTTGCGTTAAACGCTCATAGGTGCTGTCAATGACAGTGGATTCCACGATCTTAAGACCAATGAGGGCGACAACGAAAGTCGCAAGAAAGACCGAGATCAGATTAAATAGAAAAATTCTTAATCGTAAGGTCATGCCTGCTCTGGTTTATATTAAGTAATAGATAACGCATCCCCGCTGGGGGCGCAATGGGTACCTGAGAAAGATTCGAAAATTGGTCCTTCCTTAGATTACAAAAGTGCAAAGAGTTTTTACATTCGAGAATGATTTGCATGGGCTGTGTGTATTTTGCGCTAAGGTCCCCACAAAGCAGGGCATATTTGCTATAAAGACAAGTATTACAGGAGAACCAAAATGGGTCTTAGCAAAGCGCAAATCATCACCCTGTTTTTGCTTCCGTTTGTGTGGACAGCATGTGCTGCGACGAAGTCTTCTGATGGTCTGTCGATGACCCCCACCATTTATTATAAGCCGACGATTCAAAATAACAAAGCCAGCTGTTCTTCGAACTCACTTCGCGATTTGTTGTCTCCTGAAGGCTACACTTTGGTAACGCTTTGTGAAGCAGATTACAAAGAGTGCCTGCTTCAAGGGTCGTGCGTTGTTGAAGAAAACGAAACGCGCACTTCCTATAACTACCATTCTACTAAAGACGGTGTTGCGCGATTTATCAAGGTGGACATGTCTAAGTGCCCTTACGGTTATGGCGTGCGCAGCAGTTGTTTGGATCCGTATTTTTCTGCAGCCGCAGATTTAAAATTTCACTCTCCAGGCGATGTAATCTTTATTCCACGTTTAGTGGGTGCCATGATGCCTACCGGAGAAGTGCATGATGGCTTCATTGTGATTCGCGATTCAGGTGGCGGAGTTACGGGGGAAAGTCGGTTTGACTTTTTCACTGGTTTTTTAGATCACAAACAGAAGGCCAACACCATGGCGCGCTTAGGTTTTGGTGATCCAAAAAATCACATCGAATATCGCAAAGCAACTGAAGGCGAGTCCGTCCTTGCGCGCGAGCGTCGCAATTATCCAGGGCTTAAAAAATCCCTTATGCTTGAAGACTAATTTAGAGTTTTCATTCTACTCATTTTGTTTTGCATTCTCGTAAGTCCCGGCGTACTAGATAGGCTTCTTACGAGGAAAATTATGAAAAAAATCTTATTAGTTTTTGCTCTCTTGATGGTCTCTTCTGCTTCGTTCGCCGAAGTTCAGTACCTGCGCCTAGCAAAAGGCAAAATGATCGCATATGAACACATCGTGCGCCAACCTAACGGTGCGACACTCATTTTGCTTCCTGGTGTGAATCGTTCTTTAGAATCTTCGGATCGCGCCGTTCGCTTGTTGCTAGAGCAGGGCTGGAATTTATTGTTGCCATCTTTAGCGGCCCATCCTTTGTCGGTCGGTGCTTTAGATAAATACGAAACGCCATATTTCAATTTGAACTCTGGCCTGCGAGTCAAAGAATTCGCGCAAGACATCGAAGAGCTGGTTGTGGCTCTTAAAATTGGCAAAGCAGTGCCAGTGACGTTGTCCTACAGCTCTTCTGTCGGGGCCTATTTAAATCCAAAAACATTCCCGCACATCATTGAAACCGTTCCCTTGGGGGCGGCTTTAGAGGCCGATCCTGAAGCGGCAAAGAAAACAGAGACCTGGGAAAACTGGCTGCGCATGAATCCATTCATGGCCCCTTTCTGGATTCGTCAGTTCCGGGATCAAAGCTATGCTTCGCACTGGAACAAAGTGGTTGATACGAATTTAGAAAATGATCCTGAATTTTATGGTGCGAATCCACGCACAGCCGACATCAAAGCCGGATACGTCGCGATTGCTCGCGCCGTTGAAGATTTCAACTATATGCAGTGGGACTTCAGTGCAGAAAAACGCACACGTGATTTCGTTTTGGCAGGCAATGAAAATCCAGAGCGTTTGAAAAATCAAATTGAAGTCATTAAGAACTATCTAGCGACGGGCAAACCTACGCGAGTGGTTTTGGTTGCAGGGGCTGGACACATTAAGCAGACAGATAAGCCAGAAATTTATTCGATTGTCGTACGCTTGCTTGGCAGCCA
>CAMLMF010000350.1 GCA_946480995.1 uncultured Bdellovibrio sp.
AGACATAAATAATAATCTAAGCTTAGGTATGACAAATACTGAAATTTTAGAAACTTTTGCGACTGACACGTATGACAAATTTCTGGATAAGTTGACTGGAGCTGCGAAGTGTACTTCTGTTTCGCAATCTGCTTTTTTTCGGCCCCATAAAAAGGTGACCTATGAACAGTTCCCAAAAGTCATGGATGCCGATCGAAATGTAATGGCGCAAAAGTTAATTGATAAATCAAAAGAGGTACTTCAAACGGGGAGACCTATAGCTATAACCGGCATTTGCTTAGGCGAAGAAAGTGCAGAAAACTGCAATGCTCCAAATCGTCATGCATCAATTATAGCAGGTTATCGCAGAGTTTGTAACAAACCGAACTCGAGAGATCCTGGGGCAAAGTGTAGAGATGTATTTAAGATCGTTAATTGCTGGGGGAAGTCTTGGCAAGACGAAAACAATGGCGGTTGGGTCGATGCTGAATCACTATTACGGCATACGAAAATACAAAAAAATGGCCTTGGGTGGTTTGCTGATAAATAATCGGAGTTGGTAATGAAGTTCCTATTGATCACGCTAAGTATAATGTTTTTGCAATATGCCGACGCGACGGAAAACAAAAATTTAAAATATTTAAATAATGGTAATTATCTGGATGTTAAGATCGTTAAAATTGGAAAATACAAAGTTAGCATTAGTTGCCATACTAATACTTCTTGTGCAGCCTTAAAAGTTGCGAACGGCAAGCCTTTTAAAATTCAGAAAACAGATGCACCGTTTGTTGGTAACATGGGTGCAAATTATTGTTGGGACGTTGGGGCCAAAAATCGAATTTTACTAGATTCGAAAAATAATCAATACGACTTCTGTGTATTCGACGATGGTTCAATGATCGACGCTTGGAACTTGTACTCTAAGCACTACCCACCTAAGCGCATAAAATAGAATCTATATTTAATTACTGCCGACTTAAGCGGGCATCTATTCGATTTTTTCCAGAAGGACCTATAAGTCACATGGCGCCAGGGTTTCCGTTTGCAGCCGATGTGCAGGGCGCGAGGGCTCATCACCCCCGCCCGCGTTAGAACTAAACCTACCGCAAAATCACCGCCTCATCCCTAAGCAACTCCCCCGCATCGATCTTAACCGCCACGGCGTGAGTAATCGGTTGATCCGCAAACCCACCGTCTGCTCGGCGAGCCACGCCCCAGACGGAGTATTTAAAACTCAATGTTAGGAATAATGCCTGGCGCGAAAGAGCTTTTAGGAAGAGCGTTCGACCTCGTGGAGTCAGGGTTAGACTGCAGGCTTGTTGTTGGCCGATCAGTCCGGCTTCATGCACGCACTCGTTTTGGGAAATGAGGTCGACGAGTTCGCCGTTCATTTCCAAGGATGATTGAATAAAAGGTAATCCGCTAAATTGAGCGTTGGGATTACTTTTAAGGATAAAATCCTTTGCGACATTTAGATCATCGGTCGTGTACGCCGCACTTAGCAGCATTTGAATGTGGGCGATCTTTTGGAATAAATTGATTCTGTTTTCTGAATAAGTAAAGGCAGCTTTACCGTTATCCCTTTTCGCCACAGTGACGATGTTTGGAGCAATATAAAAGCGATTTGGATCTAAATGATCTGGGTAAATGGTAACGATTCCGCCACTGGCGATATTTTCATTCATGACTGGTAAAGCGAAGGTTCCCGCAGAATAAATCAATGTTAAAAACAATAATATTAATTTCATTTTTATTTCTCTTTCGTTGTGCAGTCGTCGGCACATTGTATAGATAAAGATTCATCCAAATATTTTGTAACCTGGTCTAGCGTGCATACAGAATCCCGCTCGGCGATCAGTCTTGCGAAGGATCTTGCGAATTCCTGCTTCGGAGTTCCTGAAATTGCTAAAACTTCTGCTTGCAAATTTCCGCATTTGAAAGACTCGGTCTCTATGTTTTCATCATCAGTATTATTACCAGATCCAGACGGACCACACGCAGCTAGGAACAAGATCGGCAGCAGGATTAATGCTTTCATAAATCACCTAGTTAACTTCCAGTTCAAGGTTCAAACTTAAAACAGAAGACCTTTCTTGCGCGACGGATTCAGTGGTGACGCCTGTTAAGCTAGCGGGGTGTTCTAGTGTCACCGGATGTTTCATTAGTTCCGCAAATGAATTGATCTGGGCTGCATTTATTCCGTAACACTTGTTCAAAATATCCTGCTTCAGGGAACTGAAAGTTTTATCTTTCTTAATCGACTCAGGCTTTTTCAAGCTGCTAAGGTGCACAATGATATCTTGAAACAATGCGACCTTATTGCCACCACAAGCTGATTCATCCACAGTGATGGATTCAACAACTTGCTGAGATAAGTAGCTAGCGCGAAAAGGGATTTGCAGGCGAACACTTTCTTTTAACGAGCGTTTAAGGTCTTTTAACTTTTTCGTTTGCGCCGCTGTTAGCATAAACTGCGAGTTGATGTAAGGACCCGTTTGCCCTTGATTAACGCGTAAAGATTTTTTTAACCCTAGATCAGCGATTTCTAATTCAACGTTTTCATTTGCTGCTCGAGCAATAACGGCCTGAATCTGAAAGTTCGGATACTGCGTGCGCAACAATTGTGATTCCTTAGCAATATCGTTGCCGCGATAATCAAGAAAAACTGTCAGCATGCCGCCGTCATTGCCTAGATCAACCAAGTTTAGCAGCAACGTGGGTGTGACTGTGTAGTAAACTTTAGATTCGCTGCTATTGACTTCCAAAACTGCGGCGTGTGTGTTGCTTGCTAAAAGGAATAAAAATGTAAAAAGTATTTTCATCTGCGGCTCCTTAGTCTGCATTGATGATGAGTTTAGAGCGATGTTGATCCAAATCTTTCAAAGTGATTGCGGTACAGAATTCTCGTGTGACAATGTCTTTTCTGTCCCAAGTCCACACCTCGTTTTTCAGTTCCTCTTTGTGAACCCAGCCTCCGCCAAAATTAAACAGTCGGTTGCCCGAAGCGGTAGGAATGGGGCTTGCGGAAAGTTCCGGTTTAAATAAGCGTGCTGTGATTGTTTCAGTGATCTTATTAATGTATTCCCACATCTGTGCATCACCGCCGAGCATTTGAATATTTATCGTATTGTCTTGAACTAGTTTTTCGATCACCGTACGGATGTTCCAAGAAAACCAACCCCATCCTCCGGAATGGTTAAACTCGAAATAGTCGTAAACGCGTTTCATATCCACAGTGATTCTTGCGTTCATATTTGGACCAAGTCCTTGAACCGTATAGCAATAGTCTGCCTTGAATGCCGAACCACCAGCGGCCTTAGTTAACAGAGCTGTAAAGGCTTTTGCGCCAACGGGGGTCAGGACTGCGTTGATTCCGATTTCGTCTTCGGCGCGGCCTCCGACTTTTGAAAAATTGAATTCTTTAAACAGGGAGCTTAAAGGTTTTTGCGACGGATCTGTGGTTGTCAGGCCCACGGCTGATGACATGACAGGCAGAACTGCAACTTTCATTTTAGGATAATCTTTCATGTATGAGTCCAAGGCAGCCTGTTGATTTGCATCGGTGGCCAAATGAGTCGACATCGACATATAGGCCCCTTGATCAGCGCTATCTCCCTTAA
>CAMLMF010000351.1 GCA_946480995.1 uncultured Bdellovibrio sp.
GAAAATGCGAAGTCCTTGGAGGCTGCGGCTTTAATAAAAGATGCCGATGCTATTTTGACTTTGGCGCGGGAATTAATGGCGCAAGTCGAAGGGCAGTTAAGTGCCCTTGTCTGAATGATGTGTGCGCCCCATCAGGATGCGATAAACGAAAAGAATTAAAAGAGCCCCCATCACGGAGGCGGCAAAACCTGCAGGTTCGCCTTCCATATAGTAGCCGGCTTTTGTGCCGATAACATGGGCAACAAAAGATCCCATGACACCCAGTAAGCAAGTGATGATCCAACCGCCGGGATCTTTTCCTGGCATCAGAATTTTGGCGGTCGCGCCGACTACAAGACCAATAATTATTGCGCTGATCATAACAAACTCCTTCCTGACTTATTTTAGGAATGCCACTCCCCCGGAGAATGCAAGGGGGAGTGGCTGCTTATCCGCCACCCTAGCAGGCGAGTGGCGAACTAACTTTTTTAGTTTCTTTTTTGTGGCGGAATGTCTTTGTCCATAGACTCGCGCGTATCCTCTGTATACTTAGCAAGTACGCCGCCAACTTTTTCGGAAGCTTCTTCTTTAGCAATTCCGTATTTTTGTTGCACGATCCCTGCAATCGCAGTGGCATCACCTTTTGTTTTTTCCCATTCGTCGTCTGTGATGTTGCCCCAGGCTTTACGTAGATCGCCTTTAATTTCTTTCCATTTGCCTTGGATGATATCTTTATTCATAAAAGTCTCCTTGTTGTAGTACAGTTGTTAAGTGCAGTTATTAATTGTTAAATCCATTTGCCATTCGAATTATTGGTAACGAACTAAAATGATCGCTTTAGAAGCTTTGGCTCCAGGCAGAAGCGATTTTAAAGTTTGTTTTGTCGTCGGGGCCGCGCCTGTGGCTTCAAAAGTCGTCTTCACTTCGTAGTCATCGCTTTTGACCATTTCACCTAACATGTTTGGACGTTTTGCCATGTTGTGTGTATCCACGTCCGCAGATGTGTTCACATCTTTTTCTAAGAAATTTTCAATCGCATTGGCTCTGTCGTCTGCCAGTTTTGAATCTGCTGACGCGACCTTAGCTCCTTCCGCTGGATACTCTTTGTCAGACCAGGCAAGAACTTTGAACTCTGCGACTTTGCCTTGTCGTTCGGCAACAGCTGCAAGTTCACGAATTTTGCTTTGTTCTTCACGCGACAAATCTTTAGCGCCGGGTCTGAAGTTAATGACCGTGTAATGAGACGTGCCGACTTCTGCGGCGGCGACAGCCGTTGGTGAAGGTGACGTGTGGCTTGCCTCTTTGGTTGGTTGATAAGCGCAACCAACGGCGAGAACTGATGAACAGGCAAGGATTGATAAAAGGGCTCTGCTGTGTAACATAACTTCTCCTGATGTGATGTTAATTCGCGGGGCATTAACCCCGATGACGACATATAGTGCAATTCAGATGCCCGTGTTAAAAAACCGTCAAAACGAATATGTTTGATTTAAAAATAATTTAGTGTATTAATGTGGCAAAAGTACACATTTGCATTGTGTATATGTGCCCCATGCTTATAGGCAAAACTTCTGGCGGGGGCGGTAAGGGAGAAATATGGAAACGCAAAAGACGATTCTACTTATTGAGGACGACTTAGACCTGGCAGAGCTGGCGTCAGCCTATTTCCGGCAAAAGAACATTCTTGTCATTCATTTGGTTGATCCCATGGAAGCGTTGCAAGCCATCACTACGGGAAAAATTAAGCCCGATGCCATTATCACAGACTTAAACTTGCCACTGATGTCGGGCTTGTCATTTATCAAAGCAGTGCGGGCGGAAGGTTTGCAACTGCCGATTATTTTGATCACGGTATCAAACGACGTTGAAACTGCGGTGGAGGCGATTTCTGCGGGAGCTTACGATTTTGTAGTGAAGCCCTTGCATTTTCCGCAGCTATTAATTTCTGCTCAGCGGGCTTTTAAATACAAATCTTTGAATGCTGAAAATGAATCTTTACGCCAAACCATCGATTACACCAAGGGTCTGAACCCCGATGGGATCATCGGCAAAAGCGATGCGATTCGTAAGGTGATTGATCTTGCCAAGCGAGTTGCAAAAAGCTCCTCGACAGTTTCAATCTGGGGAGAAAGCGGAACCGGGAAAGAAGTTTTTGCTAAAGCGATTCATAATTGGAGCTCGCGCAGTAAAAAGTCTTTCGTGGCGATCAACTGTTCAGCCATTCCAGAAAACCTTTTGGAATCAGAACTGTTCGGTCACGCCAAAGGTTCTTTTACCGGAGCGATTGATAAAAAAATCGGTCTTTTTGAAGAAGCTGACGGTGGCACTCTTTTCCTCGACGAAATCGGCGATTTGAATCTGCCACTGCAGTCAAAATTATTGCGTGTTTTGCAGGAGCGTGAAATCAAACGCGTGGGTGAAAATCAATCTCGCCCAGTGGACGTGCGGGTGATTGTGGCAACCCATAAAGATTTGCGGGTCGAAGTTCAGGAAAAAAGATTCCGCGAGGATTTGTTCTTTCGCCTGAATGTGATCCCCATGAAGCTGCCGCCACTGCGCGATCGTCGTGAAGACATCATGCCCTTGGCCGAGCACTTCTTAAACCGCTATAATGTTTTAAATGGAACGAACATCGTTGGCTTTAAGAAATCAGCAAAAGAATTTTTGTTAACTCAACCTTGGCGAGGCAACGTCCGCGAGCTTGAAAATGCGATCGAGCGTGCCGTGGTCTTGGCGACAACAAACGAAATTGATGCCAGCGCGTTTTCTTTATTTGATGAACCTTCTTTGCAGGAGACCTTCTTAAGTTCTGAGGACAAAAAGAACGCCTTCGTATTTCACTTTGGTGAAGAGGTGGAGCCCTTGCACGAGTTAGAAAAAAAATACGTCCAGTTCGTGTACGAGCGTAAGAACCATGCGAAGGAGCTGACGGCCAAAGCCCTGGGCATTGATCGCAAAACCTTGTACCGAAAGCTGCAAGAAATTGATCCGGCGACCAGCGAAAAGTAGGTCTGGGGGTTGGCAAAAATCCCCAAAAATCTAGGGATATTTGCCTCATGACAGTGTTTAAACCCCATATATTGCTTTTAGGCAGTGGTGATGGGCTTGCATAAGATGTTTTCCAAGATCAGGAGGATATCTTATGACAACGATTATTCGTCTAGTTTTAGCAATGGGATTTTTCGGAGCCATTGTTTTTGCGCACCAACCCGATGTTGAAATCGCAACGGCTAAAATGATTGGTGCTTCGCAAGTCGCACCTGTATTTTTTGATCCCGGTGCAAAAAAATTAAGTGCCGAGGAAAAATCAGAGCTGCAGGCTTTTTTCACCTCGTTACGGGAATCAAAAAAAATAAAATCAGTTCGCGTACTGGCTTGGGCGGATCGAGAATATCCAGCTAAGGATGAAAAAGTATCACCCAAGCAAATAGCTTTGGCGAAGGATCGTGGCGACGCGATTAAGTCTTACTTGCAGAAAGATCTTAAGATTCAAACTGTCGACACGCACAACATGACCGAGCGTCCATCGAAACTTAGTGAGTTTTTTAAAACCAACGACTATGAAGTGAAATCATCAGCCGAAGCCACAGGTGCGGCTCCGACC
>CAMLMF010000352.1 GCA_946480995.1 uncultured Bdellovibrio sp.
TCTAAATATCAAAAATGTTTCTGGCAATTTTCATTTCAAAGTCGGCACCGGCAAAGAGATCGTGATCAAAGCCACGGGTCATCTAGATAAAAAAAAAGCTCCTCGTCTTTTGGACGTTGCTATGGAGAGCGATACTTTGAAGATCCAGCAACCCGACGACGCTGTACGAAAATTGGAAGTGTATATCGAAGTGCCAAACACGTTTAAGCAAGAACTTGAAGTGGCGACGGTCAGCGGCAACACAAACATCGAAGGCCTGAGCTTAGAAAAACTGACACTTCAATCTGTTTCCGGAGACAGCAATTTAAATCGCGTTTCTGCCAAAACGGTGTCTTTCAAAACCGTTTCTGGTGAAATCGAAGCCGAAGAATCGGACCTGAAAGAGGTTGAGGGCAATTCAGTCAGTGGCGACCTGAAACTTGCGAATTTAAATCCCCTAAATCTAAAGTTTAAATCAGTCTCTGGAGACGTAAAACTTAAAATCGCAAAAGGCGAAACGGCAATATACACATTGCGCTCGCTGTCCGGCAAAGTTGAAAACAAAGTTGGCAGCGCAGGCGTCGGCAAAAGTTCTTTCAACGTCGATGTTAAAACCACTAGTGGTGATATTGAAGTCGAATAGTCTTAGTTTATCGGACGAATAAAAAAGCCATGGAGGCTGTATGATTTATAGAATTCTTTTTTCAACGGTATTTGTGCTTTGGGCCGCGGACATGGCCCAAGCGGAAACTAAAATTGGCTTCGTCGATCTTCCCAAAGCGGTGCAAGGCACGACGGCTGGCAAAAAAGCTAAGGAAGATCTGGAAGGCCAAGTTAAAAAGGCTAAAGCGGAGCTTGATAAAAAAGAAGCTGGCTTAAAAAAAATGCAGGAAGAGATCGAGAAAAAGAAAGCCGTCCTGTCTGAAAAAGCCCTGCAGGAAAAACAAATGGAACTGCAACAAGAGATCGTGAAGTTCCGCGAGGAAGTCGCGAAAACTCAAGGCGAGTTCCAAAAGAAAAATCAAGATCTGACCGCTCCAGTGATGGAGAAAATGGAAAAGATCGTGAACAAGATTTCCAAGGAAAAAGGTCTTTCTTTGGTGGTGCAAAACAGTTCGGATGTTTTGTACGTGGCCCCGGAAGTGGATTTAACGGACGAGGTCATCAAGGCCTTTGAGAAAGAAAAATAAACTTCCTAAGGGAAACGGGACCTGCTACCGTTTCCCTATGACTAAATGGATTATAAGCCTTGTCGTGTTACTCGCTGTCGGTTTTGCCTCTTACAAAGCCGGACAGCGTTCTGTTCCTGCGGCTCTGAATTCTGAGCACATTGAAGAAAAAATTAAAACGGATCTTGTCGAGCTGACGAAGAAAGATTTTGAAGAGTATCAGAATTTGAAGACTCTTGAGGATCGTTACAAAAAAGCTGACGAGATTTTAGGCAAGATCGTCACAGTCTTTCTTGCAGATCTTGGCATGCGCTTGAACTTTAAGAATACCAATGCGGCGTTGTTAGATGCCTCTTGCGGACTTCCGAAACCTGCTCTTGCCGCGACGGTGGCCCCACCTCCCTCTTCGGCACCCCCAATGTCAACACCCGTCAGTGCTGTGGCCGAAGCAAAACCCACTCCGCAACCTTCCCTTTGGCAGAGGATGGATCGCAAAATTATGAGCCTCAGTGATGAACAAGCCGCTTTAGAGGCCCTGAAGGACGCGGTTATTCCAGACTTGTTTGCAACCCTGAAGACCGCAAAGCCAATCGACAATAAAACATTTCAAGATATTTATGGGCATTTTCAGGGCGAGATTGTTTTCTTTGATCGCAAAAAAAATAAGTCGGATTGGATTATTGAGTGGAAGCTCACTCAATCGAATGTTCCTCGGTCTTCATATATTTATTTAACTTCAAAAGCGACAGGTAAGACTTTCAGCAAGACAACTGGCGACGGAACTAAGGGGTGGGTTGACAACAATTTCTCCAGAGACCCCTCAAGCAAATCAATGATTGTCAACGTATACGCAGACGATGGTTACATTCACATCTATCCGTTTAACGGCAATCCTTCGGTATGGGTCGGAAACTATTATAGCAAAAAATCCTTAGGCGAATACGAACTCACCGGCCAAGTACGCGTGAATCGCATCGACTAATAGTTTTTCGCGATAAGAGCCTGCAACTTAGTAATTTGATCTTGCAATGGACGCGTGATCTGGCGCGTGCAGGATTCACAACTGTAAGATGAGTTATCAAGCATATAATAAAACTGATGCAAAAGAGACGTCGCCAAAACTCGGTCGTATTTCTTAGCAGCTTCACTTTCAGGCGGATTTCTTAAGATGCTTTCGAGGTCTTTTAATGCCTGCGTGGCTGTCGACTGTAAAAAGATATCTAACTCTGCCGGTTTCATTTTTTCTAGTTCCGCAGCGACAGTGGCGCGGATTTTATTTAACTGCTGCGTTTGCGGGGATACCAGCACCGCTGCCAAACGCTGTTGCAGCTCTGTCGCTGTGACACAGTGATATACTTTCGTGCGCTGAGCAGAATAACTTTGAAAGTAATAGGAACTGCGCAGGTTTTGGAAAAGATATCTCCCCGCCTCTTCATTGCGGTGAAAACTGTCGGCGTGAAGGCCCAGATAATTGTATTTTTCTAAAACGTTGCCACCGCCCAAGGCCACCGCAACGTGAACTAATTTTGAATCAGCGCTGTGATAGGCAATCAACGCGCCATTTTGTGCGCCCTCGGCTTTAACACCTTTTTGTTCCTGGCAAAAATTATTGAAATAATAAATCGCCTCATCGCTTGAGGTGTGCACTATATCCGACAGATACCCCATCGACACAAAGGCCGTATTGTAACAATTCGGACCATCGTTTAAAACCGGTTGATCAAAACGCGCACGCAAGGCAGCCTCGTCAAAAGAAACAAACGGAGCCGCGGCAAAACTTTGCAAAGAAAAAAGCAATAGCCACATCATCATGGGATGAATCTATATCCTGAACCCTGCCCAAAAAACAGAAAAAAGGTGCCTGCTTCTTTTTTGGGGTTGTGGTAGCATTTTAGGGATGAAAATTTTATTTTTTGGGATTTTTTTTATTTTGGTGTCCGGGCAGGCGCAGGCTCAGAGTTTGCCTTTGGGGCTTTATGAGGGACTGATGGGGAATTCGGGAGTGGCGACGGTAAATTCGTCGGCGGCTTCTTATTATAATCCCAGTCTTTTACGTCAACGCCCTGACAATTCTTTTAGCTTAACTGGAAATACCTTGGGGACTTCGACAGCCCGCCAAGATGGCTCAAACGTTTCTTCTTCCATGGCATTTGGACCTTCGTATTTAAGTACGATTCTTGTCGGCACCAATTTAGTGCACGAACTTTTTCTTGCGACAACGATGCAAGGCCAATTTACTTGGCTGTCTGAACCGAACGTGGTCCGTTCCTTCGATGGGGACATCAATGTGAATCGTGTCGTCTCGGGATATTCGATGGCTTTTAAGGCGATTCCCTTTGCCCTGCAAGTTCTGACTCGTTATACGGAAGTGAAAAGCTTTCTCGTATCAGAGTATTCTGATACCGCCACGGGAA
>CAMLMF010000353.1 GCA_946480995.1 uncultured Bdellovibrio sp.
GACGTGTGCTCTTCCGATCTAAACGAAAATAGGCAAACGAGCAGAACAAGTTTTTTCAAAAGGATCACTCCGTTAAGTTTATAAAGTACTATCGGAGTTTTTCGCAAGATTCCCGAGTCTAAATACGAAGTTAAGATAAAAGGTCCAGAGAGGTTTCCAGACTAAGAGCGAGCCCTAAAAAAAAGGGAACCTCGAAAGGTTCCCTTTAAGAGCCACCGGCCCACTTGTTTCAAATTGAAACTAGTGAGAAGTGTGAGCAGCGTCTTTGTTCTCTTCTTTTTTCTCAGCTTTAGCTGCTTTTTTAGCGTGAGCCTTTTTAACTGGAGCAGTTTCAGTCATTGCTGCAGCTGGAGCCGCAGGAGCTGTCGTCGTAGCAGTTTTAGCAGGTTCGTTAGCGTGAGCAACAACACCAGCGAAAAGAACAGTCATTACAACAGAAGCGATTTTCATAGTAACCTCCAATGGTTATTTTTTGTTAGCTTCGGAATGAGTTCACTCTAGCAGCGGAAGTTAAAGCCCTAATTAAAAAGGAATTAATTGTTTTTAATTTCAAAAAGGAAGCGAGCGCCTTGGTCTATGTTGTTGAATGCACTTAGTTTTGCATTGTGAAGCAGCGCGATTTTTTGTGCGATAGCTAGTCCTAAGCCAAAGCCTTTGACCTTTGTTTCGGTGTTAGAACCCCGCGAAAAGCGGTCAAATATGAATGGTAACTGGTCCTCAGGTATGCCTGGGCCATTGTCTTCAATGATCAACTGACTGACTTCATTGCTCCAGTTCAGAGTGACCATCACGGTTTCATTATTGGGTGAATACTTGATCGCATTTTCGATAATATTCGTCAGCAGATTTTGCAAAAGATCGTTATCACCCTTGATCATCTTGCGTTCTTCGTCGCCGCTGGAGTTATTAATGTCGAATTTGATTTTAATATTCTTAGCTTGAGCCAGGCGTTCACAACGTGGCAGCACTTCCATGATCAGCTCATCTAAGGAAAGCTCTTGGATATTTAAGGCACCAAGACCCGCATCCACGCGGGCCAGCAGAAGCATTTCTTGCACGATGCCGGAAAGATTATCGACTTCTTGCAAAGCACTTTTGATAAACTGATCGACGTCCTTTTTTTCGGTTTTTTGCAGCATCTCAAGCTCGCCACGCATAATCGTAAGCGGAGTTAAGAGTTGATGGGAGGCATCGGCGACGAAGCGTTCCTGACTTTGAAAAGCTTGGTGAATGCGCACAAGCATTTCATTTAAAGTCAGTGCCAGTTTTTTTACTTCGTCATTGGCCATCGGAATCGGCAGACGCTGTGACAAGTCGCCGGCCTTAATCGCTTTGGCGGCATTGATCATTTTGCTAATGGGTTTTAAGGCGCGCGCGGACAGGAACCAACCACCTAGCATGGCAATAAGTAAAACCAATGGAATACCCAGTTGCAAAAGAGTCAGGCGCTGACTGATTTGTGTTTCTAACAGGGTCATCGGCACTGCTATCTGCAATAAGATCTGTGGTTTGGCGGCATTGTCTAAGGGGAACGAAATCAAACGATAAGAATCTGCTTCCGCCGAAGGGATATTGCGGATATTTTCAATCGTGCGATAAGTGGCTTCTTCTCCCGCCCAGATGCGATCGAAATCTTTTTTATAAGGTGGATTGAATTCTCCGAAGTTTCCCACGCGGGCAAGAACTGCTCCAGAGCTGTGGCGAACTTGAATGAGTGCCGTTCCCAGCGGAAAAGGCAAAATTTTTCCGTGATCTAAGCGCAAGGGCGGAAAGCTGAGGTCGCCTTTCACGCCGATCTCGATGCCTTCGGACACGTCGACGGAATAATTAAAAAGCGCATCGTCGAAGTCCTGTTGAAGGGTGTCGATCATCGCTTTAAATAAAAACATGTTAAAGAAAATCGTCGTCGCGCCAAAGATAAGCACAAAAATCAGCGACAGGCGCAGACGAATACTGAAGCTAGAAAAGAAATTAAGTATTTTCTTTAAGAACATAGCCCGTGCCCACAACCGTGTTGATCAAACGTTTTGCAAAAGGGGCGTCGATCTTTTTTCTTAGCATATTGATATAGACGTCGATGACATTACTTTCTGAATCAAAGTGAACGTCCCATACGTGCTCCGCAATCGACACGCGTCCCAAGGGACGCTCGGGATTGCGCATAAAGTATTCTAGCAAGGCAAACTCTTTTGTAGTCAGGGTGATTTCTTGTCCCGCGCGGCGGGCTTTACGTTGAATCAGATCCAACTCTAGGTCCGAGTATTTTAAAGTGTTCGCACTGGCTCCCTTGGTGCCAGAACCTTGGCGGCGTAACAGCGCACGCACGCGGGCGTGTAATTCGTCAAAAGAATAAGGCTTCGTCAAATAATCGTCAGCTCCAGCGTCAAGACCATGGACTTTGTCTTTGGTTGTCGACAAAGCCGTTAGCATTAAAATCGGACCGGCATAGCCATCGCGGCGAATGTGGCGGGCCGTATCGATCCCACTTTGATCAGGCAACATCACGTCCAAGATCACAAGGTCATAGTCACCTTGGGCTAAAAACGATTCTGCGGCTGATCCGCATTCGGCAATATCAACGGCATAGCCGACTTCATTAAGGCCCTGTTTAAGAAAATTCGCCATCTTTACTTGGTCTTCAACGACTAGGATCCGCATGGGGAGTGGTTCCTTTCTTTTCTTGCATAAAGTAATAATCTAAAATGCCCATCAATGATTTATATTTCAAAGATAAAGCTTCTTTGTGTGGATCAACATCAGCGCCCGTAAGTCTTTCGTAATGACCTTCCCAACGATAAAATTTGTCATTCGCACTTTTCCCAGACACTAAAACTCCGCCCGTGCGATCCACCACAAGATTGAAGTTATTCACCGCATAGTCGCCTTCGGATTTAAACAAATCACGTCCCAAAGAATAATATTCTTGTTCCGACAAGGCCAAATTGTACAGCGTAGGAATGATATCGGCTTGCGAACCGAAACTGTCGGGATTCATTTTTTTCTGAATCGCCTTTGGCATGTAAACGTAAAAAGGCACAGCACCCTTTTGCAGGTGCTCTTGCTCGGTGAAATTCACGATCCAGAAGGTGTGATCACCGGTCACCGCGACAATCACTTTGTCTTTAAGCTGTGAATTTTTAATGCGCTCTAAGAAGGCCGCTAATTTATCGGTTGAATATCGGTACGTCGCAAAACGTTTTTGCGCAAGATCCGTGTCGACGATCAGACGACTTTTAAGCTCTTCTGGCATTTGCAATTTCGGTGCTGCATAGGCTGCCGGCAACTGATACGGCGGGTGGTTCGTTGTCGTCATCGTCAACAAAAATTGCGGCGTCTTGGCTTCACTGACAGTTTTAAAGACGTAATCAAAAACGTCTTCGTCATAGACGCCCCAGTCGTGACGGTCTTTCAATCCGCCCAAACCCTGCGCCATTTCGCTTTCGCCCTCGACCGTATCGAAACCTTGAATGACCGCGAACTTGTTGATTTCGCGCCAGCCGGGATTGCCGCCGTATAAGAAGCGCGCCTGATAGCCGGCCTGTTTAAAGA
>CAMLMF010000354.1 GCA_946480995.1 uncultured Bdellovibrio sp.
AACAGTGACTTTAATGATTCAAAATAGATTTCCCAGACTGAAGCCTCGGAACGACCGCCAATAATGGCGTGCTTTTTAATATATATATTTTCAGGAAAGGTCGCGCGGAATGTCTGATACGAGCGATACATATGCAGGCGCGAGGTCACTAACAAAATATCACGACACTTTAAAGCCTCAACAATCGGTAAACTCTGTTGCGCATTTCCGTAGGTCGTTTCAGAACGACGATCCAAGACCACGTCATTTTCCGAAAGGTTTCCATAAAAAGACCACACCGGCATGATTTCGCGCAAACGCGCATTTGAATACACACCCGAGATCACCAATTTTTTAATCGATTGATTAGCTAAAAGATCAAACCCCTCACGCACGCGCCCGGCTCCACCGGTCAAAACCACCGCGCAGTCGGCAGAGGAAGTTTTTTGCCAAGATTGCAAGGTCTCCCCTTGCACACGTTGATACTCGTCATAGAAACGATAGATCAGGACCCCGCTAAGAACTAGCAGAGCCCAAAAAGATCGAGAGCGCAGCATCGACTTAGCGATGCGCAATGACTTCAATCTCCACGTTCACACCTTTAGGCAAACCCGCAACAGCCACTGTAGAACGCGCTGGAGGAGCCTCTTTAAATGATTTTGCGTAAACTTCGTTTACCGTCGCAAAGTCACTCATATTTGTGATGAAAATCGTTGTCTTAATGATGTTGCCAAAATTCATGTTCGAAGCAGACAAAACCGCCTCGATATTTTTCATAACCATTTCAGTTTGAGTTTTAATGTCACCCGTGAAAACTTCATTGGTCTTTGGATCAATAGAAATTTGTCCTGAGCAAAATAAAAAATCACCCATTTGCACAGCTTGTGAATAAGGGCCTACGGCTTTAGGAGCATTGTCTGTGTGAATCACTTTTTTCATAATCAAAATCCTTTATTAAATTAGAAGTAAAAAATCATACCGGCGTTGAATGGACCATCCGCCACTGTTCTAAAGCGCACATTGTCAGCAGAGATAATTCCCACGCCGCCTTCAAATGTGAAAGCCAAAGAATCCAAACCCGGCAAAAAGAATTCCGCCCCAAAAAGAGCATTCAATTCAAAACCAGATTCTTTTTTTCCCGCTGTTTCAAAGTTTACTAAGCCCGCAGTTCCGCCCATGTAAAAGTTCATATTGTCTTCTTTGAAAACGATACGACGAACGCCGGCGTTAAATGAAAACTTAGAGTAATCTTTCTGCGTATCAATACCCAAGCCACCGGTAATAGAAATCATCGGGCTGGTGTGATAAACAGCTGCCAACTGCGGCAGATCCATCGTCGTATGTTTTTTCACGCCGATACCTAAACGATTCGCCAACTCTTTTGTTTCGCCGGTTGAGGCAAAAGCACAAACACATAGCGACAAAACCAATGCCATTCTTTTAAGCATTTCAACTCCCTTTATCTTGCAGTTTTTTCTGCATTTTCATGATGCAAGTCCAAGCACGATACTTCGCACGCGGATGCATTCGCTGCAACTTTAGACCCTGTTATTAAAAGCAAATCCACGGACGTGGGCAAAGGAATTTACACCTTACAAGAGGTGTCATAAGAGATAAGATTAGATCAATGATTCAGCGATACTTGCCAAGAAGGCCGGACTAAATTCTTCAGGTTTGGCATTTTCGGCTTCCCACACTTTTTCCTTCATGAAGCGAAAACCAACCCCAGTGTTTTTCATAGTCGTGTTCACACCCTGGTCAATTTTTTCGGCAAAACGGATGATCTGTGCTTCGACAGGTAATTTGTCTGCCGGAATCTGATTTGGAAAACCTTTTTGGTCTGCACGTTCATGCGTGCACACCAAAACTGTTTTCACCTCTTCACTTAGAGGCAAATTTTTAAGCAGGCAGCGATTCAAAGACAGCAAAGGATGTTTTTGGAAGTCCGGCAGTTTTTCCGTCTCGGCTTTATCATCAGCAAACAGAAACCGCGAAGTTGTGGCTTCTTCGAGATCATAAAGTCCCGTGTCTGCCAGAAGCCCCGCCAGGAACACCGTCATTGGATCCCCTTGGCCACTTTTTACTGAAATCAAAGTCCCATAGATCGCAATCCACGGAGCCCGCCAAAACAATTCAAAATCCCCTGCCTGCGCCTCACGAAAGACATCCCAAAGGTTGCCGTCCGTCTTTAAAATTTCAATAATCTCGGTGCCGACTCTTTGCAAGTTTGTATAAATTTGATTGGCCTGAAATGCAGACGTCGACTTAAAGTCAAACAGCAAGCTTTCATTCAAATACAATGAATAATAGTAGACCGCCAAAAATAAAGCACGCGCCCGTTTTTTTAGCCCCACACCCGAAGTATCAAAGTAGGTGCGAATATACTCTAAGTATTTTTCCGCATCCTTCAATTGCACAAACAATCCGTCAGTCTTTGTCAGACGGGCAAAACGCTCATCCGACAAAATTGTATTACTGTACACCACCGCCAGATAACGCTGATTCAGATTTAAACGCACAAATGATGGAAATAGCATTTTGGTCATCGAAAATAAGTCATTCGGTGGTACATCAAAATACTGAGCCCGACAGCGATACATGCACAGATATTCAAACTTCAAAGTCGAAAAAAATTCCGCCTGCGACAAGGGCGTCACTCGCGGGTTTTGACTGCCCTCAAGATTATCTCGAGAAAAAGAGGGACTCATCAAGGTGACAACTCGTCCGCGGGGAAACAGCCTCAGAACACGATCGACTCGCCCTGTGAATGCGGCCAAATCTTCATCCGCATTTTGCGACATCAAGATCAATTGCGCTTTCATCAAATCAGCCGGCAACTGATCCGGCACTTGTGCATAGGGCAGATGACGAAATGTTAAATAGTGTTTTGAGATAACTCCCTTGGCGCGATTTAAAACATCTTCCGCTTCAGTTAAAAGCAGAAGTTCCAGTTTTTGCCTAAAAAGAGAGTTGTTCTTGCCGTCCGTCATAGATAGTCATTAAAGCTTAATGCACTCCTCTTACACCTGCCAACAAAACTTTTCCGAGTTGACATTTTCAAGGTCAGATCGAATCCTTGACATATAAGCCTTAGAAAGGACCTTTATGAAAATCTCTTTTTCCATCCTCCTGACTCTCCTTTTGTCCGTAACCGCTTCAGCAGCCCTCTTAACCACTGAAGGAGCCGCTGAAAAAGTTGAAAAAGCCTCTGTGTTTCCTACTGCGAGCGCGACCGTAGAAGGTGCTCCAACCAAAATGACATCTATCGGCACAGGTTTGCGCCAAAAAAAATTGGTTTTTGTTTCTTTCAAAGTTTATGTCGCACAACTTTTTGTTTCAAATCCTGAGTCTTTCAAGAAAAACGAAGCCGAAGCTTTAGGATCTTTAAAAGATCAAAAAGCTGTCGCAATTCAATTACACTTTTTGCGCGGCGTAGATGCTCCTGACGTTCAAAAGTCTTTCGTACAATCTTTAGAGAAAAATAAAGTCGATACAAAAAGTGAATCCATGAAACAATTTTTGGATGCCGTTAACAAAGGCGGAAAAGCTATCGACGGCAGCACTGCGCA
>CAMLMF010000355.1 GCA_946480995.1 uncultured Bdellovibrio sp.
TGTCCATTTTGAGGGATCGCGAAATCAGAAGTTTGTTGGGGCTGGTTCAGTAAAGCAGGGTCCACGACTTGCCATTGTTCGGGATTTTCTTGGTAGGAAAAGTTTTGGTAAGAGATCAGTAATGCTGTTGTGCAAAGAATAAATAGAAACCGACGTGAAAGATTATTCATTCTTTAAGGTTAACTTATAATCTGAAAAAATTCAGAGAAGCCTTTCACTCTGTATCATTCTGAGAAAGGCTTCTGCATTATTTTTTAAAAGTAAGCCATCAGCTCGGCGGCAAACGCCAATCCAGTAATAGTCGCGTCACTTGTTCCACCAGATGATTTTGCATACGTGTAGCCAGCGTCGAAACGGATGCCGAAATCCTGACCCGTAGGGAACCATTTCGCAAAGGGCCCAGCAAGCAGAATCATGACATCTCTTTTTTGGCCGGTGCCGGAATCACTTTGGCCGAAACCGCCTTGGCCGCCTAATCCATAGACGAAGACCTCACCTGGTATATTGGGAATCAGGTTGTAGTCAGCAAAGCCACCAAAAACCAGCGAGGTGGCTGTAACATTGGCTGTTTGATCCGAGGTGTATGTGACCAGGGGGCCTATTTCAAAAGAACCCAGATTCCAACCGTATTTGGCATCCAAGCGGATGTCGGTTTCATTTTGCGAATTAGCCACATCAGATTTGGTGTTTAAAAAAGAAAAGCGCAGGCCGATCACATTCTTGCGCGACGACGTCGTGCTTAAGCCAGCTCCCGCAAACTCGTCTCCAGCTAATTCATAGACTTGGCCACTTTCCAAAGTCGCGCCAGAAAACTCCACCACGGCTTGGTTGCCTTTGACTCTTTTAACTTTGATTTTTTGCGCGAACGCTGAGGTTGCAAAGGTCAGAACTGAAAGTACAAGAAGCCATTTTTTCATTGCGGGGTCTCCTTAAAGCTCAACGAAGGTCGGTGAATTTATTTTGGCAACGGGGGTCTGGACCTGTCAACGCTAAGTTGTTTCAGAATGAAGCAATGAGGCCTTAAGTAATGCGTCTTTCTGACCGAAAAATATCTTGGGTGAAGGGAGACCTATGTCAGCAAAATGGGGAGACATTCCTGCATGGACCTATGAGGCCGCGCAGTCATTAATGCAGTCTTTGAAATTGGTCGACCCTGTGACTTACGCGCATTGCTGTCGTGTCGGCGAAATGTCGCGCAAGCTGGCTCGTGATATTGGTCTTGGTGAATATGAACAGAAGGTTGCGGAATTCGCGGGCCTTTTTCATGACATCGGAAAAATTGGTATTCCTCAATCTATTATCGCAAAACCTGGAAAGCTGGATGCGGAAGAGTACGCCCTGATGCAAGGCCATTCTGTATTAAGTGAATCAATCATCAATCCCTTTGCTCATCATAATTTTTTCGCTGATCTTTTACCCGGTGTGCGTGGTCATCATGAGCGCATTGATGGAACAGGTTATCCAGATAAGAAACGCGGCGATGAAGTGCCCTTGATTGCACGTTTGATTTTAGTTGTTGATACCTACGATGCGATGTCAGAAACCCGCGCTTATCGCAAAGGTTTATCCG
The DNA here is from genome assembly GCA_946480995.1 of uncultured Bdellovibrio sp. The sequence goes on from CAMLMF010000355.1 coordinate 1,571, forward strand.
ACGAAATTATCTATGCGGAGCTGACTCGTTGTGCGGGAACGCAATTTGATGCGCAATTAGTAAAAGAATTCTTACAGACTCATAAAACTTGGGCTAAGCAAGATGCCGACCCAGAAACTCTTCATCACATCATAAAAAAAGTGGCGTAACTTTCGTCCGCCACTTTTAAATTCTTACTTTTGAACGCGATTCGTACTTTCAAAGATCTTATCTGCCGACTTAGCGACAAACCCCTGATAAAGTTTGCCATTCGCCAAAGGATAGCGTTTCGCGAACTCATAATAACAGCCTGGGATGTTGTGTGTACCATCGTCAAACTTCACCGGAATTTCAGACGCCATGGTCGAACTTTGTTCTAAGTAATCGGCAGTGGTGCCTTTGATCTCGCCACCTGAAGCATTTAAGACAAAGCCTTTGCCTTTGATGAATTCATTAAGAACTTTGATGTCGCTGAATTTCTTTAAATTATTGATGTACACAGTGAAGTGATTTGGACGGAAACCGTAAGCCGCTACCCACGAAGCATATTCACTTTCTTTCGCCAACTGAGAATACAACTCGTAAGTCATTTTCCACGGGCGTCCGGCCATGGCGAAATCTTCTTTTGCAATCATCGTGTCAGGAACTTGCTCAACTAATTTGTTCACCGTTTCGCGAATGAACGGAGACACTTTTTCTAGCTCGAGTTCGCTGATAAAGATTTTTGGCATTTTTTCGTTGGGATGTTCGTAGTGTTTGGCATAGAGCTTTTTCTCTACAAAGTTATAATCGCCTTTTTCAATATAGCCCCATTTTTTAAAATGTTTGGCCATGGACTCGATCCCTAAGCGCGGGTGATTGAATGTGCGCAGGGCAATGTGATCGTTCAGGACGGTTTCGCCTTGGTCTGTGAAAAGGTCATAGATTTTTTTTGCGTCAGGATTGAGTTTGCAGTAATCAACCCACATATTTTCTAAGAGTGTTTCTAGGCTCATCATCGCGATATCTCCTCTAAATTAAGGCCCAAGGTTACCGCCGTTATTTAGGGGGCGCAATGCTGCTCTTAATGGCAGCGAGCGTTATTCGTTGGACCTGGGCCGTATTTCGCCAACAATAGGGCGATGAGCTTTTTACCTGAAATTCAACAAATAGAAAAAAGAATCCAACAGGCCGCAGGGTCCGTGACTTCCGTTCGTTCGGAAGTTTTGGCCTATAGCGAAGCGGGTTCTTTGCGTGTGCCGATTTACAAAATTTCTTTCGGCAGCGAGGATCCAAAAGCTCCCGTGCTTGGTTTCACCGGTGGAGTGCACGGTCTTGAACGTATCGGGGCGCAGGTTTGTGTGGCCTTAATGAATTCGCTTGCGGAACTGATTACGTGGGATGAAACCTTGCAAAAAACTTTGCAGAACGTGCGTATCTTTTTTATCCCTACAGTGAACCCCATCGGCATTATGAAAAAAACCCGCAGCAATCCGCGCGGGGTGGATTTGATGCGTAATGCGCCGGTGGACGGGGACAATCCGGCTTTTGCTGTCGGTGGACAACGTTGGTCGCCGCGCATTCCATGGTATCGCGGTATTGCCGGTCAACCGATGGAGGTCGAGGCCCAAGCCTTGGTTTCTGCCGTGGAAAAAGAAATCGCGCAAAGTTCACTCGCGATCACAGTCGACGTGCATTCAGGTTTTGGCTTTCAAGATCGTATTTGGTTTCCTTATGCAAAAACGGTGAAGCCTTTTCCGGATTTGCCTCTGGCATATTCCTTAAAAGAACTTTTGGATCGCACTTATCCGCATCACTTTTATCGCTTCGAACCGCAAGCGCAAAGTTACACGACTCATGGTGATTTGTGGGATTATCTTTACGACAATCAGCGCGCGAAAGTTCCCGATGCAACTTACTTACCGCTGTGTCTAGAGATGGGCTCTTGGTTGTGGGTTAAGAAAAATCCGTGGCAAATTTTTAGCGCTGATGGTCCCTTCAATCCAATAAAAGGC
>CAMLMF010000356.1 GCA_946480995.1 uncultured Bdellovibrio sp.
ATTATAACTCGGCAGTGGCGACCTTTATGCACAACATTGCCAGGGGCCAAGACATTGTCGTTTCGGATCCAGCGAAGGAACTTTCTTTGGTGTACGTGGATGATATCGTCAGTGAGTTCATCCAGATTATCAAAGGAGCTCAGCGGGATAGCTCTGCGCTTTTAAAAGTGGAGCCGATTCATAAGATCACCCTTGGTGCCTTAACAGACCTCATCAAATTTTTTAAATCAAAGTCGATCAAGATTGGCGACTATTCAGACCCACTTTATAAAAAGCTGTCGTCGACTTATTTGACGTATGTTCCGCCAATGGATTTAGCGACCTCTGTGGATTTAAAGGTCGACAATCGTGGCAATCTTTTCGAGTTGATTAAGTCGGAATCTGCAGGCCAGATCTTTGTTTCTAAGACGAAGCCAGGGATCACCCGTGGAAATCACTATCATCACCTTAAGGTTGAAAAATTTTGTGTCATTCAAGGTGAAGCAGTTATCGCCTTTAGACATCTTGTTACGAATGAAATGTTTGAACACAAGGTCAGTGGCAATGATGTGAAGATTGTCGATATCCCACCGGGTGTGACGCATTCAATTTTAAATACAGGTGAGGGGGAGCTGATTTGTCTGTTTTGGGCAAATGAGATCTTTGACCCGTCAAGACCAGATACATTCCCTGCAGAGGTTAAAAAAAATGATTAAAAAGTTTAAGCTTATGATTGTTATCGGCACAAGACCCGAAATTATTCGACTTGCGTCTGTTATTAAAGAGTGTGACAAGCACTTCAATACAGTTTTGGTTCACACCGGACAAAACTACGATTACCAGCTCAATGAAATCTTCTTTGACGACTTAAAGCTAAGAAAGCCCGATCACTTTCTTAATGTGGCCGGCAAAAATCTTGGCGCCACTTTAGGCGCGATCATCGAGTCCTCTTACGAAGTCATGATTAAGGAAAAACCAGATGCCCTTTTGGTTTTAGGGGACACGAACAGTGCACTTAGCGTATTGCCGGCAAAACGCCTAAAAATTCCAATTTTCCATATGGAAGCTGGCAATAGATGCTTTGATCAGAATGTGCCTGAAGAAATCAACCGCAAGCTTGTTGATCATATAAGTGACGTGAATCTGCCTTACACCGAACACAGTCGAAAATATCTTTTATCTGAGGGGATCAGAAAAGAATTTATTTTCGTCACGGGTTCCCCGATGCCAGAAGTTCTGGCTGAATTTTCAAATGAAATTAAGAACAGCAAGGTTCTAGAAAAGCTCAACTTAAAAAAAGAACAATATATTGTTGTCAGCGCCCACAGAGAAGAAAATTTAGACAACGACGTGAAGTTTCAAAAATTGGTGGATGCCCTAAATTTAGTGGCTGAAGAATACAAGATGCCGGTGATTTATTCGACTCATCCACGAAGCATGAAGAAGATTGAAGAAAAGAAGATCAAATTCAATCCTCTGATTCAGAATATTTTGCCGTTGGGGCTTTTTGATTATAACCACTTACAGAAGAATTCTTTTTGCGTTCTTTCCGACAGCGGCACTTTAAGTGAAGAATCAGCGATTCTTGGATTTCCTGGGGTCTTGATCCGAACCAGTACGGAGCGCCCTGAAGTTTTGGATTCGGGGAACATTGTTATTTCTGGGGTAGAGCCAGTCAGTGTCTTAAATAGCATTAGTGTGGCAAGATCTCTTTTTTCACCTGAAGCCAGGGTTCCTGTAGATTACGAAGATAAAAATGTCTCTAAGAAGGTGGTAAGAATCATTTCTAGTTACATTAATATTGTTCGTGACAGAGTTTGGCAGCTTCCGCCTGTGCAATAATATGAATAAAAAGCGCATATTATTTTTGATGATTGCTTTTCCGGATATTAGAAAAAGTTCTAATATGTACACGGACATGGTGGAAGAGTTTGCCAATAATGGACACGATGTTTTTGTCGCGACCTTAAACGAAGACGAAAGCAAAGGGACCTACATCGAAAAGGTGAACGGCATCACGCTCTTGCATATATATGTGGGAAAGTACTTCAATACCAACTTTATCAGAAAGGGCATGACCCTTCTTAAAATTGGACCGGCTTTTACCAAGAGTATTCTTAAGCACTGGGGACAGATGTCATTTGATATGGTGTTGTATCCAACGCCACCAATCACATTTCAGAATATTGTCGGCAAACTCAAAAAAACGATGACCTTTAAGTCCTATCTGATTTTGCGCGATATTTTTCCACAGAATGCGAAAGACTTGGGGCTTATGAAAAATCCCCTGTTGTTTAAGTATTTCCGCTTTCTTGAAAGCAAGCTTTACAAAGTTTCTGATTACATCGGCTGTATGTCGCCGGGGAATATCAGTTACGTTCTTAAGCACAATCCGGAAGTTCCTAAAGAAAAATTTGAACTATTGCCAAACTGGAAACGAATTTCAGAAGAGGCTTACGCACCCGTTTCGCGTGAAGAAAAGCGTGAGATCTTAAATAAGTACTCCATTCCCGGCGATTTCGTGGCAATTTTTGGTGGAGTTATCGGGATATCTCAAGAGCTAAGCTTTGTGATCGAGCTTGCTGAAAAGTGCCAAGGCCATAAAGACGTTTCATTTGTGTTAATTGGTGAGGGCACTGAAAAAGAGCAGTTGGTGGAAATGGTGAAGTCCAAAAATCTTACCAATGTGGTTTTTTTAAGTAAGATCCCACGTTCTGATTATATCACGTTGGTTCGTTGCAGTGATCTGGGGCTTGTGAATTTGAACAGAAGATTTACGATTCCCAATATTCCTTCGAAAACGATGGAATACTTTGAAATAGGCATTCCCGTCCTTGCGGCAGTGGATAAAAACACGGACTATGGTGACTTTGTTTTAAGATCTGATGCCGGACTTTCGTGTGTCACGGGCGACCTTGAAACTTATTACAAGAATTTTTTGTATTACTATAATTCTTCAGAGAATCGTAAGGCTGCCGGAGTTAAAGGGCGGCAAAGGGTCGAGTCAGAGTTCAATGTAAAGTCTTGTTATAAGGTCATTGCGGCCCATCTTGAAGGGATGCACTGATTGGATATGGAATTCCAGTTTTTAAAATCAGACAGTGCGCAATGGACAGAGCTTCTTAAGAAGCTGCCCCATGATTTTTATCACCTAAGTCAATACACTGAACTTGAAGCTCAGAGGAGTTCCGGGATCGCTGAAGCTTTTTTCGCCAAAGAGGGTGAAAAGTATTTTTTTGTTTCTTACTGTCTGCGTCCCGCAGGAAAGCTGCCACAGGATGTGACTTCAGTTTATGGCTATCCGTCGCCATTAACCAACGTCTGCGATGATGAAGGGTTTCTTCATTCGGCTATTTCTTTGTGGCTTGATCAGTTAAAGCAACGTGCGGTTTGCGCACATTTCGTCAGGTTTAATCCTTTGTTAAAAAGCGGCGAGTCCCATTGGGCCCGTCTGGGAACTCTTGTTTCCCATGGAAACACCGTTCATATCAATCTTGAGCAATCGGCTGAAGAGCTTTGGCAGCAGACTAAGAAAAGACATAAATCAGAAATCAATAAGCTA